>SKPY01000318.1 GCA_007119305.1 Nitriliruptorales bacterium | reverse complement strand
GCGGTGAGCAGGGCGACGAGGTAGGGCACGATGAACGCCCCGCCGCCCGAGTCGTAGGCGACGTAGGGGAAGCGCCAGATGTTGCCCAGACCGATGGCCGAGCCGACCGCGGCCAGGATGAACCCGGCGCGGGTGCCCCACTGCTCGCGCTGCGTCACTGCAGATCGGCGCAGATGTCAGGCACGTAGGTCTGGTCGGTGATCGGCGGCCGCACGTAGCCGCGCGACTCCGGGCGTGGTGGGAGCTCGATGGGGTCCGGCGTGAGGTCCTTGTAGTCGAACTCGCTGAGCAGGTGCGCGATGCAGTTCAGCCGCGCGTTGCGCTTGATCTCCGAGTCCACGACGTACCAGGGGGCCTGCTTGATATCAGTGTGGGCGAACATCTCGTCCTTGGCCTTGGAGAAGTCGAGCCAGCGCGTCCAGCTCTGCCGGTCGATCTCGCTGAACTTCCAGCGCTTGGTCGGGTCCGAGATGCGCGACCGGAAGCGGCGCTCCTGCTCCTCGTTCGAGACCGAGAACCAGTACTTGATCACGTGGATGCCCGAGCGCACGAGCATCCGCTCGTACTCCGGGCAGGAGCGCAGGAACTCGCGGTACTCGTCCTCGGTGCAGAACCCCATGACACGCTCGACGCCCGCCCGGTTGTACCAGCTGCGGTCGAACAGCACGATCTCGCCCGCCGCCGGGAGATGCTGGACGTAGCGCTGGAAGTACCACTGGGTGCGCTCCCGGTCGTTGGGGGCCGGCAGCGCGACGACCCGCACGACGCGGGGGTTCGTGCGCTCGGTGATGCGCTGGATCGCCCCGCCCTTGCCGGCCGCGTCGCGGCCCTCGAACACGACCACCACCTTGAGTCCCTGCTCGCGGACCCACTCCTGGAGCTTGACCAGCTCCACCTGCAGCTCGGCGAGCTTCCGCTCGTACGCCTTCTTGCTGACGCGCTTGCTGCGCTGCGGGGCTGCCTCGTCGATGCTCATCGAGCACCCTCCTTCGCGCCGATACCCCATGGGTGGGCTCATCGTAAGCCCGCCGGCGCCGGTGCGCGACGCCCGGCCCGGGACGAGCTAGCTGCCGTTGCCGGGCACGCCCGTCACCGGGCCCGCAACCGCCGCGAGCGTCGCCGTCGCGCGCCCGGTACGCCGTGCGGGCTTGGTCTCGGCAGCCCGCAGCACGACGACCTCCTGCGCGGCGGTGGGCACCTGGAGCGACGCGGCGACCCCGCACCATGCGAGCCGGTCGGTGCCGGTCTGCACGCCCTTGCCGCCGCGGCCCTTCACCGGGTACTCGTGGAAGGGCGTGCGCTTGGCGGAGCCGTCGGCGGCGAGCGTGATCACCGCCTGTCCCTCGTCGCTCCCGCCGGGCAGCACGCTCGCGGCGACGACCGCCTGTCCCTTGCCGACCTTCATGCCGGCGACACCGGCGGCGCTGCGCCCCATCGGGCGCACCTCCTCCGCCGCGAAGCGCGTGACGAGGCCGCCGTCGTG
The DNA here is from genome assembly GCA_007119305.1 of Nitriliruptorales bacterium. Lineage (GTDB taxonomy): Bacteria > Actinomycetota > Nitriliruptoria > Euzebyales > Egibacteraceae > SKPY01. Next base: position 14,672 of record SKPY01000318.1, on the reverse strand, counting down.
CGCGAGCAGGACGTGGTCGCCGCTGTTGCAGGCGAGCGCCGCCACGAGGGCATCGCCGTCGCGTACCCCGGCGGCCACCAGCGACCGAGTTCGCCCCTCGAACTCCGCCCGGACGCTGCGCTTGACGAGCCCGCCCGCGGACACCGTGAGCACGCTCTCCACGTCGTCGCGGAGCGGCACCGCAGCGATGATGTCGGCCTGCGGACCGTCGCCGAGCAACTGTGCGATCGTCGTCCCCCGCTGGCGCATCGTGGTCACGGGCACGTCGGCGAGCGCGATGCGCCAACCGTTGCCGTCCGCGTCGACCAGGAGCAGCGTGTCTTCGGTGCTGGCGCGCACGACCGCGGCCAGCGGGTCGCGGGGGGCGTTGTGCGCCGCGGGTGTGCGCCGCTCGGCCACCGGCTTCAGGTACCCGCCGCGCGTGACGTACACGGTCACGGCCTGCGCCTCGAGCGCGGGCGGCGCCGCGTCGGCCAGTGCGTCGTCGGCCTGGCCCTGCCCCTGGCCGGCGATGCGGCTGCGGCGGGGGTTGCCGTGCTTGGCCTTGAGCGCCTTGAGCTCCTCGGCCAGCAGGGCGTCGAGCTTGCTCGCGTCGGCCAGGATCGCGTCGAGCTCGGCGATGAGCGCGAGCAGGTCGCGGTGCTCCTCGGCGATCTTCGCGCGCTCGAGCGCCGCCAGGCGCCGCAGCTGCATGTCGAGTATGGCCGTGGCCTGGCGCTCGGACAGCTCGTAGCGCGCGATCAGCTCGCCGCGTGCCTCGTCGGGGGTCTGGCAGCCACGGATCAAGGCGATGACCTCGTCGAGGTGGTCGAGGGCGATGAGCAGGCCCTCGAGGATGTGCGCCCGTTCCGCAGCCTTGTCGCGGCGGTAGGTGGTGCGCCGGGTGAGCACGCTGCGCTGGTGGCTGAGGTAGTGCTCGAGGGCGTCCTTGAGCCCGAGCGTGCGCGGCTGCGGGGCGGCGCCCGCGCGGCTGGGCGCCAGGGCGACGAGGTTGACGTTGAAGTTGGTGCGCAGCTCGGTGAGCTGGTAGAGGCGGGCCAGCGTGCGGGCGGGGTCCTCACCGCGCTTGAGCTCGATGACCACCCGCATGCCGTCGCGCGACGACTCGTCGCGCAGGTCACGGATGCCGGCCACCTTCTTGTCCTTGACGAGCTCGGCGACCTTCGCGAGCAGCGTCGCCTTGTTCACGAGATAGGGGATCTCGGTGATCACGATGCGGGGCAGCCCCCCGGCGCGCGTCTCGGTGGCTGCGACGGCCTCCATCGTGATCGACCCGCGTCCGGTGAGGTAGGCGTCACGGATGCCGGGCGTGTCAACGATGCGGGCGCCCGTCGGGAAATCGGGGGCGGGCACCTTGCGCATGAGCTGCTCGAGGCCCGCTTCGGGCTTGCGGATCAGCAGCAGGCACGCGTCGATGACCTCACCGAGGTTGTGCGGGGGGATGCTCGTCGCCATGCCCACGGCGATGCCCGACGCACCGTTGACGATGAGGTTGGGGAAGCGGGCGGGCAGGACGACCGGCTCCTGCTCGTACCCGTCGTAGTTGGGTGCGAAGTCGACCGTGTCCTCGTCGATGCCGGCGAGCAGCTCCATCGCGATGGGCGACAGGCGCGCCTCGGTGTAGCGCATGGCCGCGGCGGCGTCGCCGTCGATCGAGCCGAAGTTGCCGTGCCCGTCCACGAGCGGCTCGCGCGTGGTGAAGTCCTGCGCCATGCGCACGAGCGCCTCGTAGATCGATGAGTCGCCGTGCGGGTGGTACTTCTTCATCACGTCGCCGACGGCACTCGCGCACTTGCGGTACGGCCGTTCGGGCCGCAGGCCGGCCTCCCACATCGCGAACAGGATCCGCCGCTGCACGGGCTTCAGGCCGTCGCGCACGTCGGGCAGGGCGCGGCCGACGATCACGCTCATGGAGTAGTCGAGGAACGAGCGCTCCATGCGCTCGGCGATGTCGACCTCCACGATGTTGTCAGCGTCGAGGAGGGAACGTTGCACGGTCACGTCGCGTCCGTCAGGTCGGTGGCATGCTCGTCGCTATCATGCCGCGCCATCCGCGGTGGGGCGCGGAACCCCGACCGTCAGGTGGCCGCGGGCTGGCCCGTGCCGACCGCGTCTGCGGCCGCGGTCTCGGCGTCGGTCAGCGCGTCGGTGAGCCCGCGCAGGATCGCCGCCCGGCCGATGAGGCCCCGCAGCCGGCCGTCGTCCAGGACGGCGATCGGGTACTGCGAGCGCGCGACGATCGGGATGAGGGTGCGCACGCGCTCGTCGGCGTGCGTGGTGGGGACCGCATCGAGATCGAGGTCGCGGACGCGCTCGACCCCCGCCCGCACCGCGTCCGCGAGCGCGTCTGCGGTGACCGCGCCCTCGAGCCGGTTGTCGCCGCCCACGACGAGCGTGCGCGAGCGACCGCTGCGCTCCATCATCCGCAGCGCCACGCGCGGGCTGTGGCCGCCGCGGACGAAGTCCGTCGGCTGGATCATCACATCGCGCGCGGTCAGCATCTCGGACCGGTCGTAGCCCTCCACGAACGAGGCGACGTAGTCGTCGGCTGGGTGCAGCATGATCTCCTCGGGCGTGCCGAGCTGCACGATCTCCCCGTCCTTCATGATCGCCACCCGGTCGCCGAGCTTGATCGCCTCGTCGAGGTCGTGGGTGATGAACACGATGGTCTTGCGCAGCCGGACCTGCAGGTCGATGAGCTCCTCCTGCATCTGCCGGCGCATGAGGGGGTCGAGGGCGCTGAAGGGCTCGTCCATGAGCAGGATGCCCGGGTCGCTGGCGAGCGCACGGGCGAGGCCCACGCGCTGCTGCATCCCACCGGACAGCTCGTCGGGCCGGGAGTCCTCCCAGCCCGCGAGCCCGACGAGGTTCAGCGCTTCGCGGGCGCGCCGCCGGCGCTCGTCACGGTCCACGCCCTGGATCTCGAGGCCGAAGGCGACGTTGTCGAGCACGCTGCGATGCGGCAGGAGGGCGAAGCGCTGGAAGACCATGCCGAACTTCTCGCGCCGCAGGCGCGTGAGCTCCTCGCGCTTGAGGTCGCGCACGTGCTGTCCCCCGACGCGGATCTCGCCGCTGGTCGGTTCGATGAGCCGGTTGAGCAGCCGCACGAGGGTCGATTTGCCGCTGCCGGACAGCCCCATGATCACGAAGGTCTCGCCGGGGTAGATCTCGAACGACGCGTCCTGCACCGCCACGGTGGAGCGCGTGCGCCGCAGGATCTCCTGCTTGTCCTCCCCCTGGCCGAGCAGATCGAGCGCAGCCTCGGGGCGCGGGCCGAAGATCTTGTAGAGGTCGCGGATGACGATCTCGGGCTCGCCCGACGCCGTCGGGCGCTCGCGCTGGGCGGACCGCCCCGCTGCCGCGCCGTCACCGTCTGGGCGTTCGGGGATGTGCTCGTCGACGGCCGTCGGCGCACTCCCGCGTTTGCGCTCCCGGTAGCGCGCCGCGCCTTCGACCATGCGGTCGACGATGATCGCGAGCACGACGATCGCGAACCCTGCGGCGAACCCGCGCCCGATGTCGCGACGACCGAGGGCCCGGGCCACCTCCTCGCCGAGGCCCGGAGCCGCGATGAACCCCGCCAGCACGACCATGGCCAGCGCCATCATGATCGTCTGGTTCACGCCCATGAGGATCGTCGGGAACCCGAGCGGCAGCTGGATCTTGTACAGCAGCTGCCGCTTCGTGGCGCCGAACGCCTGACCGGCCTCGAGCGTCTCCTTCGGGACCCCCCGGATGCCGAGGTTCGTGAGGCGGATCATCGGGGCGACGGAGTAGATCAGCGTGGCGAACAGCGCGGGCACGCGCCCGATGCTGAACACCGCGACCGCCGGGATGAGCAGCACGAGGCTCGGGATGGTCTGCATGAAGTCCAGCACCGGCCGCAACGCGACGTTGATGGACTCCCGCCGGGCCATCGCGATGCCGATCGGCAGCCCCACCAGCACGCACAGCAGCGTCGCCACCAGCACGAGCGCGAGGGTCTCCATCGAGGAGATCCACAGGCCCATGCTGCCGATGAACAACAGCCCCGCGACCACCCCGAGCGCGAGGCGCCAGCCCACCAGGCGCCAGGCGATCAGCGCGAGCACGGCGACGAGTGCGATCCACGGCAACCAGACGAGGAAGGACTCGGTGTTCACGGTGAGGATGCGCATCACCGTGTGCAGCACCCCGAACAGCGCGTCGAAGGTGTCGATCACCCACTCGGTGGCATCACGCACCCACCGCGCGATCGGCAGCTGGAGCCAGTCCGGGAACTCCCTCAGCGCATCCATCGTCCGCTCTCCTCACCCCGCCCCGGCGACCCACCGCAGCGGCGACCACCGTCCGCAACGCACGCCTCACCCCGCCCCGGCGCGCCACCGGAGCGGGGATCGTCCTCGCGCAGCCCGCTCAGACCTCGACGCCCTGGTCGCGCAGCGCCTGCTCGACCCGCTCGAGGGCGTCGTCGTCGGGAATCCAGTCGCGCCAGATGTCGTACTCCTCGAAGAAGTGCAGGGCCGTCTCGTCCGGTTCGGCGTCCTCGAGCTCCATGTAGGCGGTCAGCTCGTTCATGAGGTCCGTGCCGAAGCTCCCGTCTCCCATGTTGCGCAGGATGTCGAGCACCTCTGGCGCCGTCTCGTCGAGCCCGGCGTAGCCGCCGATCTCCACCGAGCCTGAGGGCAGCTCGCAGCCGACCTCCGGGCCGGCCTCGCTCGGGTCGAGCTCCGCCTCGAGCGCCTCGTCGAGCGCGGCCTGGCACTCCTCGTTCCACTCGGGCTCCTCGAGCTGGACGAGGTCGTAGACACCCGGGATCCAGGCCGGCGTCCAGTAGTAGAACAGCACCGGCTCACCGTCGTCGATCTCCGCCACGATCGCCGCGTCGTAGGCTGCCGCCGAGCCCGCCGACACGAAGTTGTACGTGTCCGCCAGCCCGTAGGCCTCCAGCTTGTAGCGGTTGATCTCGGTGACCTCCCAGCCGTCGATGCCCCCGAGCAGGCGGCCCGACCCGGGACTCTCGGGGTCCTCGAACAGGTCGATGTAGTCGGGCAGGTCCTCCACGGACGCGAGGTCGGGAGCGACCGGCTCGATGCCCGCCTCGTCATCGCCCTCGATCACGTAGCGGGGCACGAACCAGCCCTGGACCGCCTCTTCGAAGATCGTCCCGGCGTGCACGACCGAGGAGTCGTCGGGGAACAGCTCCTCGTCGCACCAGTCGGGGATGTTCATGCACCAGAACTCCGTCGCCACGTGCATGTCGCCCGCGGGCATGGATTCCATCATGATCGGCGTGCTGGTCGTCGGGGCGTCGATCTCGTGGCCGTAGCCTTCCCGCGCGATCACCGCGAAGATCTCGTTCAGGATCCACAGGCTCTCCCACTGCCCGTCGAAGAGCACGAGCTCCTGGCCCTCGGGCGCGTCGGCGGGCTCCTCGGCGGGCTCCTCGGCGACGTCAGCGGCCTCGTCGGCACAGGCCGCGAGCCCCAGGCCCAGCGTCGCGACCGCGGCGATCAGGATGAGCAGTCTTCGTGGCAGCATGCGCACAGCTTCGCCTTCCTGTCGGGTGCTTGCAGAACAGTATAGAGGAAACTACGACCCCAGTAGTTGCGCGCCGCCTGCGGCCAGCCGCGAGCCGCCTTCGCGCTCGCGTCCGCGAGCGCCCTACACGTCGACGTTGTCGGCGTAGACCGCGTTGGCTTCGATCCACTCCCGGCGGTCAGCAGCCGACTCGCCCATCAGCAGCGAGAACGTCGTATCGCTGCGTTCGGCGCACTCCACGGTGACCCGCAGCAGCGTGCGGCGCGCGGGGTCCATCGTCGTGTCCCACAGCTGGCCGGGATCCATCTCGCCGAGGCCCTTGAAGCGCGCGATGTCGGCCTTGCCCCCGAACTCGCTGCGCAGCAGCCGGTCACGCTCGCGGTCGTCCATCGCGTAGGCCGTCTTGGTGCCCTTGCGCAGCTGGTACAGGGGTGGCTGCGCGAGGTAGACGTGGCCGCCGTCGACGAGCTTGGGCATCAGCCGGTAGAAGAACGTGAGCAGCAGCGTCGTGATGTGGCCCCCGTCCACGTCGGCGTCGGAGTTGTGGCACATGAGGCCACCCCCGAACCCGGCGACGAAGCTCTCGTCGTCGGCCACGGAGAAGTCGTAGACGTGACCGTCGTAGCGGTGGACGGGCTCGACGTGGCGCACGGGGAGCGCTACGAGCGTCTCGGAGATGTCGAGCCACGGCTGCGCCCCCCGCCCGGGCTTGGGGTGATCGATGTAGGCGCGCAGGAGGTCGGCGTTCGGCGCCCTGCGCCACAACCGCTCCAGGGCCCGGACCTGATCTCGCCGCGTGACGCTGATGACCCACGCCTGCTTGCTGTTGATCACGTGCCCGTTCTTCATCGTCCCCGCCGCCGGCGTGCGAGCAGAGCACGTCGCGAGGACACCGAACTGGCCCAGCAGGTACAGGAGACCGTTTGCGAGCTGTTCGGAAGACGTGGCGAACGTCAGCCTGCGATCCGCCTGCCCCTTGGTGCCGTCGCCGAGGTAGTAGCCCTCGAGGAACGCGAGCTGGCATTCGAGGCGCACGTTGAGCAGCAGGTCGGGAAGCTGCTTCTCGTGGGCGCGCCCGCCCAGACCAAGCGCCTTGAGCACGCGCTGCACCACACCGTCGTTGAAGTACAGCTTGCCCCGGCGGGCTCCGCGGCGGTCGACCAACCAGCGAGGTGTGACGCCGAAGGCAGAGACCACCGCATCGATGATGCTCTGGACGTAGGGCTCGTCGTCCTCACCGAGGGTGAGCGCCACCTGTCCCCGGGAGTCCATCGATCCTTCCGCGAGGTACCAGCCGAGGACGTAGCAGAGCTCCTCGGTGATCGGCCAGATACGCGGACGGCCGATGGATCGGTGCGCGCGGGTGTAGACGCGAACATCATCGTCCAGCTCGTGCAGTTCGCGATCGTCGAGCTCCGCCAACCAGCAGGCCGGCGCTGTCTGACGGTAGCGCGCGTTCGCCGAGGCGCCCGCCGACCCCCATGCGTCCGCGTGGGACGGGCAGACCGATGCCGCCTCGGGCCAGGGCGCGGCGATCTCCTCGAGGTAGCGCTTGAAGGCGTTAAGGGGGGGTCTTCCCCTGCCTGTCTCGAACTCGCAGATCGTGGCCGCCTGCTTGTAGCCGAGCCGCTCGGCCATCGCAGCCTGGGTGATGCGGGCGGCTTTCCTGGCTGCGATCAGCGGCTGCCAGGCGTCAAGGGGAAGCACGACACGAGGTTCCTCTACGCGCTGTCTGGGGTGGTGTCGCTTGACCGACCGGCGTCGCATGATGCGTCGGACGGACTCGCCCTCGGCGCGGAGCGCCTGGGCTTGGTCGGCGGCCCGCAGGAGCTCGACGATGTCCATCGTCTCCTGGTATGTCGCGGGACGTGGGATCCGTCGCGGTGCGACGATGTAGTCGCCCGGCCGGATTTCGTCCCCGCGTCTGCATTCCGCCCGTCCGTGCTCCCACACGAAGATCGAGTGGTCCTCGGTCACCGTCACGTGGCGGCCGTACGCCGTAGCCACGCGGTAGAGACGCTTCTCGCTTGGGTGGCGCACGAGCCCCTTGATCGGCGCAATGCCCACCTGCATCTGTTGGCTGTCGAAGCTCGCGGTTGCGGCAGGAGGGATGTCAACGCCCTGGTCCATCCACTCGTCCACCTGTGGACCGATGGCCGTGAGGCGCAGCCGGCCGTCCGCGTCCTGCAGCAGCACGGGCTCATGACCGGCCACCGAGAGCAGCACCACCTTGTGGTAGCGCAGGCGGGAGTAGTCGAACTCGTCGCCGATGCCGGTGCCGATCGCCTTGATGAGGTTTTGGATCTCGGCGTTGGCGAGCACCCGGCGCAGCTGCGCCTTCTCGACGTTGAGCAGCTTGCCGCGCAGCGGCAGGATCGCCTGCGTGTGGCGGTCCCGGGCGAGCTTGCTCGAGCCGCCGGCGGAGTCGCCCTCGACGACGTAGAGCTCGCACTCCTCGGGGCTGCGACTCGAGCAGTCAGCGAGCTTGCCCGGAAGCCCGGCCGACGTCTGGTCGAGCAGGCCCTTGCGGCGGGTGAGGTCGCGGGCCTGCCGCGCCGCCTCCCGGGCCTTGGCCACGACCTGGGCCTTGCGCACGATCCTGCGCCCGTGCGCGGGGTTGCCGTCCAGCCACTCGGCGAAGCCCTCGTTCACCGCCCGCTCGACGAACGAGCGCATGATGGCGCTGCCGAGCTTGCCCTTCGTCTGCCCCTCGAACTGCGGATCCGGCATCTTCACGCTGATGACGGCGACGACGCCCTCACGCAGATCGTCGCCGGTGAGGCTGGAGTCGCTCTTGCGAAACGCCTTGTTCGCCTGCCCCCAGCGGTTCAGCGTCCCGGTGATCGCCTTGCGGAACCCCTCCTCGTGGGTGCCACCGTCGGTCGTGCGGATGACGTTCACGTAGCTGCGCACGCGCTCGTCGAACCCGCTCGCCTGCCAGTTCACCGCGATGTCCACGGCGAGGGCCTTGCCGTCGACGTTCTCCGCACGGCTGATCACCACGGGCTTGGACAGCAACGCCTCGTCGCCGCCGAGCAGGCGGCCCACGAAGTCCGCGAGGCCCTTGCGGTACTGGAACGTGTCCGACCGCTCGTGGCCCTCGCGCTCGTCGAACAGGTCGATCCGCAGGCCCGGGTTGAGCAGGCACGTCTCCTGCAGGCGGGTGGCGACCTCGTCGTAGTCGAAGGCGCAGCTGTCGAAGACCTCGTCGTCCGGCCAGAAGCGCACGATCGTGCCCGTGCGCTTCGTCGTGCCGACCTTGTGCAGCGCCTTCTTGCGCTTGCCCCGGGCGAACACGATGGCGTGCTTGTGGCCGTCGCGCCAGACCTCGACCTCGGTGCGCCGCGACAGCGCGTTGACGACCGAGACCCCTACGCCGTGCAGCCCGCCGGACACGGCATAGCTCTGCTGGTCGAACTTGCCGCCCGCGTGCAGCTTGCTGAGCACGATCTCGACGGCGGGCTTGCGCTCCTTCGGGTGGCGCTCGACCGGGATGCCCCGGCCGTCGTCGGTGACCGCGACGCCGCCGTCGCGGCGCAGCGTCACCCCGATCTTGCGCGCGTGACCGGCGAGGTGCTCGTCGACGGCGTTGTCGACGACCTCCCACACGAGGTGGTGCAGCCCCCTGGTGTCCGTCGAGCCGACGTACATGCCCGGCCGCCGGCGGACGGCCTCGAGGCCCTCGAGCACGCTGATTGACTTGGCGGAGTAGGTCACAGCTTCGCAGGTCCTTCCTCGAACGCCTTGCAGCGGCGGCGCGCTTGCCGGGGGGCCGCCTCCGCGTGCTGGCCGCAGCGGCCGCACCGAGGTGCCATTGTGCCCGCTGTGGGCGCCCCGACCGTGGAACCCGCGCAGGGTGTGGACGAACGGACGGTTGACGCCACCGTCCGCCACGCCCACGGTCGGGGCATGGGCGATCTCGCGAGGCTGCGGCCACCGGGGCGGGTGCCACGGCGGGAGCTGCTGACCGATGAGCGGGGCGTGAGCCTGCGCGTCACCCGGCACCTCGAGCGCGGCCTGGTCGTGGCGAGCATCTGGCGGGACGACACCTGCGTGGGGACGTTTCGGATGCGCCGCGCCGAGGTCGCCAGGCTCGTCGCCTTCCTGAGCGCGCACCTCGCCGACGACCTCGAGGAGGACGCGGCCGACCCCTCGAGCTCGCGGCTGAGCAGCTGACGCCCCTGGCGGCTCAGCGCAGCAGCAGCGCGAGCACCCCGGCGAGGATGGCCAGGCCGACGAGCAGCGTCACGATGCGGAACACGTTGCCGCCCGCCTGTCGCTGCTCGAGCTCGTCGCCGCGCCGCACGAACGCCTCGAACTTCTCCGTACTGGCCCCGACGTCCTCGGGTGGTTCCTGCTCGCTCATGGCCTCCCGCCTCCCTGGCGTGCTCCGACGCCAGGCTACTCCCCCGGCGGGCCGGCTCGAAGGAACGTCGCGAGCGCATGCCTGGCGGCCACGAGATTGCCGAGCGGCACATGCTCACCCGCCTGGTGCGCCTGCGCGGTGAGGCCGGGGCCGTAGTTCAGCGCCGGCACGCCCACGGCTGCGAAGCGCGCCACATCCGTCCAGGCCTGCTTCGCCTCCACCGGGGCGCGCGCGGCGGCGACGAAGGCGGACACCAGCGGGGCGTCCGCGTGCGGCGGGGCTGCGGGAGCGCGGTCGGTGACCACGACGTCTGCCCGCTCGCCCACGAACGCGTCCAGGTGCGCCTCGGCCTCGGCGATGCTCTTGTCGGGTGCGAAGCGGTAGTTCACGTTCACGGTGAACGCATCGGGCACGACGTTGCGCGCGTTCGTGGTCCACGCCCCGGTCGCGCTCAGCACCTCCCGGAAGACCAGGCCTCCGACGGCCACGTCCTCGACGGGCTGGCGTCCGAGGTCGGTGAGGAACGGGCCCGCCTTGTGCAGCGCGTTGTCGCCGAACCAGGGCCGTGCGGAGTGGGCGGCCTTACCCCGGAACGTGACCTCGGCGTGCAGCGTGCCCAGGCAGCCGAGCTGGACCGCGAGGTCGGTGGGCTCGAGCACGAGCGCGAGGTCGGCTTCGGCGACCTCACCGACCTCGGCGAGCACCCGCTCGAGCTCGTTGCCCTCGTGCGGGCCCTCTTCCCCCGCGTAGGCGACGAGGAGCAGGTCGTAGGCCGCCCCGCGCAGGTCGGGCTCCTCGAAGCAGTCCATCGCGACCGCGAGCCCGCTCTTCATGTCGCTCGCCCCGCGGCCCACGATGCGGTCGCCGTCGCGGCGCGGTTCCCGGTCGGCGTCGGTCGGCGGGACGACGTCGAGGTGGCCGACGAGCGCGACGCACGGGCGCTCCCCGGTCGCGGCGCCCACGACGAGCGAGTTGCCCACCCGCCGCACCTCCTCCCCGGTCGCGTGATAGCGCGCGGCCAGCCAGTCGGCGATGGGCGCCTCTGCGCCGGTGACGCACGGCTGGGCCAGCAGGTCCATCAGGATGGCGGCGAGGCGCTCCGTGGTGGCCTTGGCGGTCGGGTCAACGTCGGCGTCCGTGTCGCGTGGCGGTTCGAGGCCGCTGTCGAGCAGGGCGCGGGCCGTCTCGAGGTCCTCGGGCGGCACGAGGATCTGCTGGCCCTGCGAGCCGATGCCCGGATAGGCGGCGGCGCTCGCGTCGTAGGACAGCAGCCAGGTCTCGACCCCGTTCGTCTCGAGGAAGCCCTGGAGCATCTGCGCCTCCCACCGCTGGGCCACGGTGGTCAACAGCTCCCACTCACGTCCGTCCGGTCCGGGCAGGCGCATCGGGTCACACCGCCACGTCGTGCTCGCGCAGGGCGTCGTTCAGGCTGACCTTCGTGTCGGTGGCGGCATCGCGATAGCCGATCACGAGCGCACAGGGGATGTGATAGGTCCCGGCGGGAAACGCTTTCGGCCGCGAGCCGGGGATCACGATCCCCCGGGCCGGGACCCGCCCCTTGGTGGTCACGGGCTCGTCGCCGGTCACGTCGATGATCGGCACCGAGGCGGTCAGGACGACTCCCGCGCCGAGCACCGCCGCCTCCTCGACCACGACCCCTTCGGTGATGATGCAGCGCGAGCCGATGAACGCGTCGTCCTCGACGATCACCGGGCGGGCCCCGGGCGGTTCGAGCACGCCACCGATGCCGACGCCGCCCGCGAGGTGGACGTTGCGGCCGATCTGGGCACAGCTGCCGACGGTCGCCCACGTGTCGACCATCGTGCCCGAGCCGACCCACGCGCCGATGTTGACATAGCTGGGCATGAGCACGGCCCCCGCCTCGACGAACGCACCGTGGCGGACCACCGCCGGCGGCACGACCCGCACCCCCGCCTCGGCGTAGCCGGTCTTCAGCGGCACCTTGTCGCGGTACTCGAACGGGCCGCACTCGATCGTGTCCATCTCCCGCTGGCGAAAGCTCAGCAGCACCGCACGCTTGAGCCACTCGTTCACCACCCACTCGCCGCCGCGCTGCTCGGCGATGCGGGCGTGCCCGCGGTCGAGCAGGTCGAGCGCGGCGGCCACGGCCTCACGGGCGGCGTCGCTGTCGTGGGTGCCCTCCGTGAACGCGGCGTCGATCACGCCTGCCAGGGCAGCCTCGTCTGTCACGGTCGCGCTCCTTCCTGCATCGGCGTCACCCGCGCAGCGTAGGCGATGCTGCGCGCGGTGCCTGTGCACGCCGTCTGCCGCGCCCGGCGTCTCCCGCTGTTGCTGCCTGGCCTGCTGCTGGCCTGCGAGGTACGGGCGGAGCGCAGCTCAGTGGCCGGGCAGCAGCCCCGCGTCGATCGCCTCGTCCCAGCGCTCGACCGCGGCGCGGCAGCCGTCGACGCTCGGGACGAGGGCCAGGCGCAGCCAGCCGTGGCCCGAGGGCCCGAACGCCCGCCCGGGCGAGACGATCACCCGCTGGCCGAGCAGCGCCTCGGCGTACGCGGCATCGTCGCCGCCCGGCGCGGCGACCCACAGGTAGAACGTGGCGTCGCTGCCGCTGACCTCGAAGCCACGCTGGGTGAGGAACGCGAGCAGCAGCCGGCGCTTGGCGTTGAAGACCCCACGGCGTTCGGCCGCGTGCTCGTCGTCGGACCACGCGGCGATCGCCGCGCGCTGCACGAACTCCGGACTGGCGGTCCCGATGTTCGGGCGCAAGGTGCGCTGCTGGGCGATGAGCTCAGGGTCGCCGACGAGGGCGCCGCAGCGGTAGCCGGTCATGCCCGAGCGCTTCGACAGGCTGAACGCCACCACGACCCCCGACAGGTCGTCCTCCGCGGCCTGCAGCAGGGAGGGGGGCGGCTCCGCCTCGTCGGCGTGGATGTCCCCGTAGCACTCATCGCTGGCGAGGATGACGCCGTGCGCTCGCGCGGCGGCGAGCTGGGCCCGGTAGTAGGCGGGGTCGACGGCCGCGCCGGTCGGGTTGTGCGGGTAGTTCAGCCAGGCGATGCACGCACGCTCGAGCCGTGCGCCCGCGAGCCCGGCGAGGTCGAGGCGCCAGCCGCCGGCTGCGGTCAGCGGCACCGCGTCGGACCGGCCGCCCGCGAACAGCGTGCCGCGCTCGTAGACGAGGTAGCCGGGCTCTCCCCAGACGACGGTGCGCGCCGGGCTCGCGGGGTCGACGACCGCCAGCGGGAAGTGGAAGATCGCCTCCTTGCTGCCTGCGGTGGGCAACACGTGCGCGTCGGGGTCCACCACCACGCCGTAGCGCCGCCGGACCCACGCGGCGATCGCCGCTCTTAGGTCCGCGAGGCCGGCTGCGGTAGGATACTGGCTGATCTCCGGCACCCCGTCGATGAGCGCCTGGCGCACAAAGGCGGGCGTTGGCTCGATCGGGTCACCGATCGAGAAGTCGTGCAGGGGTCGGCCGTCGGCCGCCAGCTCAGCCTTGAGGTCCTGGAAGCGGGCCAGCGGGTAGCCGCCGAGCCGCTCAAGCACGGGGTTCATCGTGTCGAAGCCTACGCTCAGCAGGCTGCGGCGGCCGCCGGAGGGTGACGGATGGCAGGTCGACGGCGCGCCCGCGCCTGCGCAACGACCGGCTCGTCGCGCGCGTCCCGGCGGCGAGGTGGCCGTTCGGGCAGGCCGCGTGGCGTCGAGCCGACCACCACGCCATGCATGATACGTGCAACCTTCGGGAACACAGAGACGTCCTGAAGTGTTGAGATCAATGTGAAACGCCGCACAAAGACGGAGGGCGGACGGATGAGTGTCCCCGAAGACCTCCTCGACCTCTATTTCAGCGAGCTCGGCAAGGTCCGGCTGCTGACGGCCGAGGACGAGGTGCGTCTCGCGAAGACGATCGAAGCGGGCCGGAGCGCGCAGGACCGGCTCGACGCCGGCGTCGACGATGTTGCCGAGCGCCGGGCGCTCGAGCGGAAGGTGCGCGCCGGCCAAGGCGCCTTCGATCACTTCGTGGCCGCCAACCTGCGGCTGGTCGTGAGCGTGGCATCCCAGTTCTCCAAGCGCTCTACCCTGGATCTCGGTGAGCTGATCCAGGAGGGCAACCTCGGCCTGCTCCGAGCCGTCGAGAAGTTCGACTGGCGGCGGGGCTACAAGTTCTCCACCTACGCGACCTGGTGGATCCGCCAGGCGATCCAGCGTGGTGTCGCTGGCAGCGAGCGGACGATCCGCCTGCCGGTGGCGCTCCACGACGCGCTCGTGAAGGTCCGCGCGGCACACGCTCGACTCGAGTCCGAGACCGGCCGTGAGCCGACCGTCGAGGAGCTCGCGAACGCCACCCGCCTCTCGGTCGCGAAGGTGCGTCGAGCGATGGAGGGCGACCACTCCATGACCTCGCTCGACCGCCCGGTCGGCTACGACAGCGACGCGAGCGACCTCGGCGAGTTCGTGGCGGTCGCTGCGGACGCCCCCGCCGACGAGGTGGTGGAGCGCAGCTTCGTCGAAGGGGTGTTCGAGAAGGCCCGCGAGCACCTCGACGACCGCAGCTGGTACGTCCTCACCCGCCGCTACGGGCTCGACGGCCAGTCCGTGATGACCCTCGACGCGCTCGGCAAGGAGCTCGGACTGTCGCGCGAGAGCGTCCGCAAGATCGAGAACCAGGCGCTCGCGCGTCTCCAGGCCGAGATCGGCGCCGCCGCCTGAACGGCCACCACCCTCTCCCTGCCCGAGGCCCCGGTCCCTGACCGGGGCCTCGGCGCGTCCCGGCCCCAGCGCGGCATCCTGCCCGCCCCCACCCCCG
>SKPY01000355.1 GCA_007119305.1 Nitriliruptorales bacterium | reverse complement strand
GCCTGCTCGCGCTCGGCGTCGAGCCGGGTGACCGGGTCGCCATCCACTCGGAGAACCGGCCGGAGTGGCTCTACGGCGACCTCGCCACCGTCGCCATCCGCGGCGTCACGATGGGCCTGTACCCCACGAACCCCCCGCCCGAGGTGGCCTACCTGCTCGGGCACTCCGGCTCGAAGGTGCTGATCGCCGAGGACCAGGAGCAGGTCGACAAGGCGCTCGCGGTCGCTGACGAGCTGCCCGACCTCGAGCGGATCATCTACGTCGAGCCCAGGGGCGTGCGCGCCTACGACGACCCCCGGCTCCTGGCATGGGCGGACTTCCTCGCCCTCGGTGCCGAGCACCGCAACGCGCATGCGGGCGAGGTTGAGCGTCGCATGGGCGCTGCCGAGCCCGACGACATCGTGACGCTCATCTACACGTCGGGCACGACCGGTCCGCCCAAGGGCGCGATGCTCACCGTGCGCAACGTGGAGTTCGCGATCGAGACCCTCGTGGTGGGTGGCGGGTTCGTCGATCCCGCGCCCTCTCCCGAGGACATCTACGTGTCGTACCTGCCGCTGTGCCATGTCGCCGAGCGGGTGTTCACGACCTGGTTCAACTGCGGCGTCGGTGTGCAGGTCAGCTTCGCCGAGTCGATCGACACGGTCCAGCAGAACCTCGCGGAGGTCCAGCCGACCATCGTCTTCGGGGTGCCACGGATCTGGGAGAAGATCGTCGCCGGTATCGAGATCCGCATGACCAAGGCGTCGCTCGCCAAGCGCGCGAACTACCGCCTGTGGATGCGGGTGGCCGGGCGCATCGGCCGCACCCTCGTCGAGACGGGGGGCAGCCACACCCCGACCACGCGCGTGCTCTACGCGCTCGGTTGGGTGTTCCTGTTCCGGGCGCTGAACGAGCGGATCGGGCTGCGCCACTGCCGCTACGCCGCGAGCGGTGCGGCGCCGATCGCTCCCGAGATCCTCGAGTTCTTCATGGGCATCGGGGTGCCCATGCACGAGGTCTACGGCATGACGGAGAACACCGCGATCGCCACCGCGAACCGCCCCGGGCGCATCAAGCTCGGCACGGTCGGCGAGCCGCACCGCGGCGTCGAGGTCCGCATCGACGAGACCACCGGCGAGATCCTCACCCGTCATCCCGGCACGTTCGCGGGCTACTGGCGCAACGAGGAGTCCACCCGCGCAGCGCTCGACGCGGACGGCTGGCTGCACACCGGGGACGTCGGCGAGTGGGTGGACGGCACACACCTGAAGATCACCGACCGCATGAAGGACATCATCATCACCGCCGGCGGCAAGAACATCTCGCCGTCGGAGATCGAGAACTCGCTCAAGGCCTCCCCCTACATCCGCGAGGCGATCGTGATCGGGGACCAGCGCAAGTACCTCACCGCGCTGATCGGCATCGAGTTCGACACGGTGGGTGACTGGGCGCAGCGCCAGCGGCTGCCGTACACGACCTATCGGGACTTGTCGGAGAAGCCCGAGGTGATCGAGCTCGTGCGCCAGGAGGTGGACCGGGTCAACGACAAGTTCGCGCAGGTCGAGCAGATCAAGAAGTTCCGGCTGCTGCCCAAGGAGCTCGACCACGAGGACGGTGAGCTCACCGCCACGCAGAAGATCAAGCGTCAGGCCATGGTCGATGCGTTCTCCGACCTGGTCGAAGGCATGTACGGGGAGGCCAAGCGGTGAGCCTGCTGGCCCAGTCGCTCGTCAACGGACTCGGTCAGGGAGCCGCCTACGCGCTCATCGCCGTCGGGTTCGTGATCATCTACAAGTCCACGTACGTCATCAGCTTCGCCCAGCCCGCGCTCATGGCCGCGGGAGCGACCGCGGTGGCGCTGCTCACCGTGCAGGGCGGGTTCAACTTCTTCGTGGCTGTCGCCATCACCGTGGTCGCCGCCGCGGCGCTCGGGTTCGGCATCGAGCGCTCGATCCTGCGTCCGATGGTCGGCAAGCCGGTGTTCATCGTCGCGATCATCACCCTGGGTCTGGACGTGGTGATCCGCATCATCACGAACCGCTTCATCGGCTTCGAGGTCCGCCCGATGGGCGACCCGTGGGGGCTCGAGCGCACCCAGGTCCTGGGCATCACCTTCCAGCACCGCCATGTCGCGGCCTTCGTGACCGCCGGGGTGATCCTCGCGCTGCTCTACGCGTTCTTCCAGTACACGCGCATGGGGCTGGCGATGCGCGCAGCCGCGTTCGACCAGGAGACCGCGCTGGCCCAGGGCGTCAACGTCGGCACCGTGTTCGGGCTGTCGTGGGCGTTCGCCGCGGTGCTGGCGGCCATCGCCGGCGTGTTCATCGGAGCGGGCTCGACGATCGACCAGGGGACCTGGGTCGTCGGCCTGAAGGCCCTGCCGGCGATCATCCTCGGCGGCCTCGACTCGGTGCCCGGCGCGGTGATCGGCGGCTTGGCCGTGGGCATCGTCGAGGCGCTCTTCGCCACCTACCAGAGCACGTATATGCCCTGGCTCGGGTCGAACTTCAGCGTGGTCGCGCCCTACGTGCTCATGCTGCTCGTGCTGATGGTGCGGCCCTACGGCCTGTTCGGCACGCCCGAGGTCCAGCGCGTCTAGTGAGGACATGATGAGCACGGTCAACGATCGCGAGCGCGAGGACGCGGCCTCGCCGGACGCGCCCCCCCTCGACGACGCGCAGAGCGTGTCGCGGACCCGCGGTCGGCGGCTGTCACGGCGCCCGAAGCTCTACACGAGCTACCGCCAGGACATGGCGCTGCTCAACACACCGTCCAAGCGCAACGCCGTGCTCGCGCTCCTCGCGTTCGCCGCGGTCTCGCCGTGGCTGTTCGCCGACAGCTTGCTGTTCATCTTCGCCGTCGCGTTCGCTGCGGCGATCGGTGCGATCGGGCTCAACCTCGTGACCGGCTTCGCGGGCCAGGTCTCGCTCGGGCACGCGTTCTTCATCGCCGTCGGCGCCTACACCGCGGCCGCGTTCACCGGCGACCCCGACGTCCGCCACATCGGGCTGGGGATGCAGTGGGTCGTCGCGGTCCCCGCAGCCGCCCTCACCGCTGGCCTGGCCGGGCTGGTGATCAGCCCGCTCGCCGTGCGCCTGCGCGGCTTGTACCTCGCGATCGTCACCCTCGGCCTGGTCTTCCTCGGCGAGCACATCTGGAAGGAGTGGCGGTCGCTGACCGGCGGGCTCGGCGCCGGCCGCCGTGGAGTGATCGTCGAGGTGGCGGGGGCCCGCCTCGATCGCGCAGGTGAGCTGTTCGGCATCTTCATGACCGCCCAGCAGAAGATGTTCTACGTCACGCTGATCCTGCTGGTGGCGCTCGCGATCCTCGCGCGCAACCTCACGCGCAGCGCCATCGGGCGCGCGTGGAGCGCGATCCGCGACCGCGACATCGCCGCCGAGATCATGGGCATCCCCCTCACGAAGTACAAGGCGATGGCGTTCGGCATCTCCTCGGCCTACGCCGGGGTCGCGGGAGCGCTGCTGTACAGCGTCACCCGGGTCATCGATCCCGGCTCGTTCAACCTGCTGATGAGCATCCAGTACATCGCGATGATCCTCGTGGGGGGCGTCGCAACCATCTCGGGCGCCATCGCGGGCGCGCTGTTCATCTCCTTCCTGCCGTTCATCACCCGCCAGGCACCGGTGCTGTTCCCCTTCATCGCCACCGACCCCGCGCTGCGCGGCGGGGGGCTGATCAACGTCTTCCAGCTCGAGGGGATCCTGTACGGGGTCCTCATCATCGCCTTCCTCGTGCTCCAGCCACGAGGGCTCTTCGGCTTGTGGATCAAGATCCGCAACTACTGGAAGGGCTGGCCGTTCTCGTACTGACCGCACTGACGTCCGTCTAAGACCTGACAAGGAGCTGAGATGAAGCACACGATGTGGAGACTGGCGGCGCTGGTCTTCCTGCTCGCGCTCGTGGTGGCGGCGTGTCGCGCCGACGAGGACGAGCCCACGGAGGCACTGCCCGACGACCCGGACGCCGTCGACGAGGAGCCGGTAGACGACGAGCCGGACGACGACCCGGTCGATGACGACCCGGTCGATGAGGAGGCGATGGACGTCCCGGGCATCACCGAGGAGCCGTGCCCGGACGGAATCAACGAGGACAACGGCTGCATCTACGTCGGCTCGCTCAACGACCTCACCGAGGGCCCGTTCAGCGCGGCAGGGCCGCTGATCCAGGACGCCGCCGAGGCCTTCTGGCGGCGTGTCAACGAGGAAGAGGGCGGCATCGGCGGCTACGACGTCGACATCTCGACGTATGTGCGCGACAACCTCTACCAGCCCGAGGTGCACAGCGAGGTCTACCAGGAGATCCGCAACAACATCGTCGCGGTGGGGATCTCCCTAGGCTCGTCGCCGACCATCGCCGTCGAGGAGGACCTCGAGGCCGACAGCATGTTCGCCGTCCCGATGGCCTGGAACTCCGACTTCATCTTCTCCGACATCATCGCCGAGACCGGGCCCAACTACTGCGTCGACTCGATGAACGCCGTCGACTACTACGTGGACGAGCGCGGTGACATCGCGACCATCATGAGCATCCACTACCCCAACGACTACGGCCAGGACGCCGACGTCGGGGTGCGCATCGCCGCGGAGACGCACGGCGCGGAGCACATCGGCGTGCAGACCCCGCCGGGACCTGAGAACCAGGGCGACGCGATCCAGCGCATCGCCGCCGAGCAGCCCGACCTCGTCATCCTGACGACCAACCCGACCGACGCCGGCGCCATCGTCGGCGAATCCGTGGCCGCCGGCTACGACGGGTTCTTCATCGGGCACGGGCCCACGTACAACGTGGCGCTGCTCGACTCCCCCGCCGCGGACGCGTTCCTGAACTTCTACTGGAACGTCGCCCCGTACGCGGTCTACGAGACGGACCTGCCAGGCTACAACGCCATGCGCGAGTGGCTCGACCTGCCCGAGGGGATCCTCGGCAACAACTTCCACGTGGCCGGCTGGGTCTCGCAGTACCCCGTGAAAACCGCGCTCGAGGCGGCCGCCGAGAACGACGATCTGACGCGGGAGGGCATCCTCGCCGCGAAGCAGTCGCTCACCGCGGTCGAGTGGGAGGGCACCCTGCCCGACGAAGCCGGCAACTACGCCGGTGAGCCGAACGAGCGGGCCGTGCGTGCCTCGTTCCTGAGCCAGCCGGACACCGAGCCCGAGAGCGGTGTGACGAACCTCGAGCTCGAGTTCACGGGACCGACCGCGCAGGACTACGATTTCTCCGAGCCCTGCCGCGACAACTACTAGCCGAGCGCGCTCACGCCAGCGGGCATGGCAGCGCTCACAACCGTACGGGGCCGCCTCTGTCGGGGGCGGCCCCGTGCGCGGGTACCCTGCCCGTGCACGTGACGGTCGCTACGATGAGCGCGCGGGGGCCCGGCATGGGCCCCCGCAGGCATGATGAGGAGGGTGGATGCTGGCCTGCACGGCGCCTCGTGTCGCGCTCGTCGCGCTCGTGGTGGCGCTGGTGGCGGCCTGCGAGGACATCGACGACGTCGACGAGCTCGCCATCGCCACCGACGTCGGCGTGACCGACGAGCCCTGCCCCGACGCCGTCAACGAGGGCAACGGGTGCATCTACCTGGGGGCGCTGTCGGATGACCCGGGCGGCGAGTTCGGCGCGATCGCCGAGCAGCTGACCGCCGCCCAGACCGCCTTCTGGGAGCGCGTCAACGAGCGGGGCGGCATCGGTGGCTACGACGTCGATGTGACGACGCATCTGCACGTGACCGGCGCCGAGCCGGAAGGCCACCGGGCGGCGTTCGAGGAGCTCCGCGACGAGGTCCTGGCCCTCACCCAGACGCTGGGGGCGGCCGCAACCGCGGAGATCCTTGACGACCTCGACGACGAGGACATGCTCGCGGTGCCGGCGTCAGCGACCTCTGCCTGGCTGTTCACCGACGTCATCCTCGAGTCGGGGGCCAGCTACTGCGTGGCCGCGGCCAACGCGCTGGACCACGCCGTCGACGCGCTCGACGAGGTCGAGACCGTGCTCGCCGTGCACTACCCCGGGCAGTACGGCGCGGACGCTGCCGCGGGGGTGAGCTACGCCGCGGACGCCCACGAGGTCGAGTTCGTGGCGTTCGAGACGCGCCCGGGGGCCGAGGAGCAGGCGGCAGCGATCGATGCGGTGCTCGCGGAGCAGCCCGACGTGCTGTTCGTCGCCACGGGCCCCCTCGAGATGAGCACGATCGCCTCGCAGGCCGCCGCCAGGGGCTTCGACGGGCACGTGCTCGGCCCTGCGCCGACCTGGGACGCGGCGCTGCTGGAGAGCCCCGCCGCTGAGCTGTTCGAGGAGCGCTACTGGCTCGCGGCCGCCTGGCCACCCTGGGACGCGGACACCCCAGGGCACGAGGCCCTGCGCGACGCCCTCGACGAGGCCGCGCCGCGCGACGGCTACCTCGCCGGCTGGATCTCCCAGTACCCGCTGCAGGCCGCGATCGAGGCCGCGTTCGACCGCGGCGATCTCACCCGCGCGGGCCTGCGTGCCGCGCTCGAGGACCTCGACGAGGTGGACTACGAGGGCATGCTGCCCGGCGGCGCCGGGCACTTCGCCGGCGAGGACCCCGACGACCAGGCCGTGCGCGAGAGCCTCGTGCTGCAGGTCGACCCGGAGGCGTCCACGGGCACGAGCGTGCGCGAGGACTTCTTCGCCGGGTCGACGATCGCCGACGTCGAGCTGTCACGTCCCTGCTTCGAGGAGCTCTGACTCGTGACTGCGACCCAAGCGCCAGCGCCGCGGTCGCAGTCTCCGTATATCCGGTTGTGGCGGTCGCGCCAGCGACCGTCATGGAGGTGCTGACCCGAGGGACTTTCGTCACGGCAGCGCCGTGGGTAGGGTGCTGTCGATGCTGCGCACCTCGCAGGTGTTCGCGATGGTCCTCGCCGGCGGCGCGGGCAAGCGGCTGCTGCCGCTCACCCGCGACCGCGCGAAGCCGGCCGTGCCCTTCGGCGGCGACTACCGGCTGATCGACTTCGTGCTGTCGAACCTCGTCAACGGGGGCTACCTGCGCATCGTGGTGCTCACCCAGTACAAGAGCCACAGCCTCGATCGCCACCTCGCGCAGACCTGGCGCATGTCGCCGCTGCTCAACAACTACGTGACGCCGGTGCCGGCGCAGATGCGCCGGGGCCCGCACTGGTTCGCGGGCTCGGCGGACGCGATCTTCCAGAACCTGAACCTCGTCCACGACGAGCAGCCCGAGCACATCATCGTCTTCGGCGCCGACCACATCTACCGGATGGATCCGAGCCACATGGTCGAGCAGCACATGGGCTCGGGCGCGGGCGTCACCGTCGCGGCGGTGCGCGCACCGCTCGAGCAGGCCGATCAGTTCGGCGTCATCGAGGTCGCCGAGGACGGACGGCGGATCTCGGCGTTCAGGGAGAAGCCCACGGATGCGGTGGGCCTCGCCGACGCGCCGCACCAGGTGTTCGCCTCCATGGGCAACTACGTGTTCCGCACCGAGGTGCTCATCGACGCCGTCTCACGCGACGCGGGTGAGCACGGCTCGGGGCACGACCTCGGCGGCGACATCATCCCGCTGCTGGTCGACGAGGGGGTGGCGGAGGTCTACGACTTCGCCGACAACGACGTGCCAGGCTCCACCGAGCGGGACCAGGCCTACTGGCGTGACGTCGGGACGCTCGACGCGTACTGGGACGCGCACATGGATCTCATCTCCGTCCATCCGGTCTTCAACCTCTACAACCGCCACTGGCCCATCTACACGAACCGCGAGCCGTTCCCGCCCGCGAAGTTCGTGTTCTCCGAGGGCGCCCGCACCGGACACGCGCTCGACTCCATGGTGTGCTCCGGGGTCGTGCTGTCCGGCGGCGAGGTGCGGCGCTCGGTCCTGTCCCCAGGGGTGTTCGTGCACTCCTACGCCGACGTCGAGGGCAGCGTGCTCATGCACAACGTCGACGTGGGCCGCCACGCCGTCGTCCGCCGGGCGATCGTCGACAAGAACGTGCGGATCCCCGACGGGGCACGGATCGGGGTGGACCTCGACCGTGACCGCGAGCGCTACACGGTGTCCGCTGATGGCGTGGTCGTGATCGGCAAGAGCGACAAGGTGCACCCCGACTGATGCCGGCGCAGCAGCGGATGAGGGTCGGGATCGTCACCCGGGAGTACCCACCAGAGGTGTACGGCGGCGCGGGCGTGCACGTCGAGTACCTGACGGCGGCGCTCGCGTCGCACGCGAGCGTCGAGGTGCACTGCTTCGGGGCGCCGAGGAGCAGCCCGCTCGTGCACGGGACCTATCAGCCCTGGGCGGCGCTCGAGGGGGGCGGTCCGCACGTCGCGGCGCTGCGCCACATGTCGACCGATCTCGCCGTCGTCCCCGCGCTCGAGGGCGTCGACGTCGTCCACACCCACACGTGGTACGCGAACCTGGCGGGCCATCTCGCAAAGCTGTGCTACGGCATCCCGCACGTGGCGACCAGCCACAGCCTCGAGCCGCTGCGCCCGTGGAAGGCCGAGCAGCTCGGCGGAGGGTACGCGCTGTCGTCGTTCTGCGAGCGCACCGCGCTCGAGGCCGCCGACGCGATCATCGCCGTGAGCGAGCAGATGCGTCGTGACGTGCTGGCGAGCTACCCAGCGGTGGCTGCGGAGCGGGTGCACGTGATCCACAACGGCATCGACCCGGACGAGTACCGGCCGGACTCGGGCACCGACGTGCTCGAGCGCCACGGGATCGACCCCGCGCGGCCGTCGGTGGCGTTCGTCGGCCGGATCACGCGGCAGAAGGGGGTTCCCCATCTCCTCGACGCAGCCGCCCACTTCGCGCCGGGCACCCAGCTCGTGCTGTGCGCGGGCGCGCCGGACACGCCCGAGCTCGGCGCCGAGGTGCGCGAGGCGGTCGCGGCGCTGCGGGCAGCCGGGCGCGTCGACGTGCGCTGGATCGAGGAGATGCTGCCCCGCGCGGACGTCGTGCAGATCCTGTCGCACGCCACCGTGTTCGTGTGCCCGTCGATCTACGAGCCGTTCGGGCTCGTCAACGTCGAGGCGATGGCCTGCGGTGCCGCGGTGGTCGCCTCGGCGGTCGGGGGCATCCCCGAGATCGTCCTTGAGGGTGAGACCGGTCACCTGGTCCGGTTCGAACCGGGCGACGACCCCTTCGGCAGTCCCGCCGACCCCGAGGCCTTCGCACGGGCGCTGGCGGCACGCGTCAACGACCTCGTCGCCGACCCCGCACGGGCGCGGTCCTACGGCGAGGCGGGCCGCCGCCGGGTCGTCGAGGAGTTCAGCTGGGCCAGCGTCGCCGAGCGCACGATGGCGCTGTACAGCGCCCTCACGGGCACCGCCGCCGGGTAGGCCGGCCCGTCAGCCGGACACGGCGGCCGCGGCCGCGGCTATGTGCTCCCACGCGGCCTCGACGTGCCGCCGCTGCGTGCCTGCGCCGCCGACTGCCAGGCGCAGCGTGTAGCGCCCGTGCGCGCGCGTATGGGTGAGCAGGAGCGCACCGCTTGCGTTGAGGCGGTTGAGCAGCGCCTCGGACGCCTCGTCGCCGTCGCGGTGGCGGAAGCAGACAAGCGCCAACGACCGCTCGGCGGCGAGCTCGAGGCTGGGGTCGGCGGCGATCCGCTCGGCGAGCAGTGCCGCAAGCTCCACGTGGTGGCGGATGTGCGCGCGCAGCCCGCGGGCCCCGTAGTGGCGCACGACGAACCACAGCTTCAGCGCCCGGAAGCGCCGACCGAGCGGGATCTGCCAATCCCGGTAGTCGACCACCTTGCCCGACTCCGTGGCCGCGTTGCGCAGGTACTCGGGCAAGACGCTCAACGTCGTGACGAGCGCCGCACGGTCCGCGACGTAGAAGGCGCTGCAATCGAAGTTCGTGAGCAGCCACTTGTGCGGGTTGGTGGCGTAGCTGTCGGCGAGTTCGAGGCCGTCGTTCAGGGCCCGATGCTCGGGACACACCGACGCCACCCCCGCCCACGCGGCGTCGACGTGCAGCCACAGCCCTTCGCCCCGGCACACCTCCCCCACCGCCCGCACGGGGTCGACGGCGCCGGTCGAGGTGGTCCCGACGGTCGCGACGACCGCGCAGGGTGTCGCGCCCGCCGCCCGGTCGGCTGCGATGGCCGACGCGAGCGCGTCGGGACGCAGGGCCAGCCGTGCGTCCACGGGGACGTGACGCAGCTGTGCGGCTCCGAGCCCGGCGACCCGCACCGCCTTCTCGATCGACGAGTGCGTCTCCGATGACGCGTACACGGTCAGTAGTCCGCGCACCCCCTCGTCGGTGGACGCGAACCCGGTGGCGCGCTCGCGTGCCGCGAGCAGCGCGCACAGGGTGCCGCTCGACGCCGAGTCCTGGAGCACCCCGCCGCCGGTCCCGTCCGAGCGGAACGCCCGGGGCAGGTCGAGCAGGTCGGCGAGCCAGTCGAGCACGTGCGTCTCGAGCTCGGTGCACGCCGGGCTTGTCGCCCACAGCATCCCCTGGACCCCCAGGCCGGCGGACACGAGGTCGCCGAGGATCGCCGGCCCTGACGCGTTCGCCGGGAAGTAGCCGAAGAAGGCCGGGTGCTGCCAGTGCATGAGCGCCGGCACGACGACGCGGTCGAGGTCGGCGAGGACCGCAGCGAAGTCCTCCCCGTCCTCGGGCGCCTGCCCGGGGAGCTGCGCACGGACCCAGCCAGGCTCCACGTCGGCGGTGACCGGGAGCGTCTCGAGCCGTTCGAGGTAGCCGGCGACCCAGTCCACCGCGGCGTAGCCGCGGCGGCGGAACTCCTGCGGGCTGAGATGCGGTGCGGGCTCGCTCACAGGCTCGCTCCTCGGGGCGGTCATGGGACGGGACGCAGAAGCGCGCACCATTGTGCCCGAGGTGCCCGGGGCTTGACCGCCGGGCCTGCTCCGGCGAGGCTTCCGGGAGGTTGCTCCGGCAGCATGAGGGGGAGCACAGGATGCGTGCAGATGAGGACGGGCGCCTGGGCGAGATCGTCGCGGCGGTCAAGGCGCTCGTGGTCGAGCACCGCGTCCCGACCGTCCTGGATGCGCTGCTGACGTCGGCGTGCACCCTCACGGGGGCCCCGCAGGCCGCCGCCCGGGTCGTGGCAGGCGAGGCGCAAGCCGGGGAGGTCGTGCACACGCGCGGCGGCGAGGCTGCCCGCACCGCGCTCGAGACCGCTCCTGCAGGGCGCGTCGGGCGCACGCTCGCCGTGGAGCTCGACAGCGGGGGGCAGGTGATCGGCCGCGTGTGCCTGCTCGGCTCGGAGGCAGGCTTCACGGCCGCCGACGAGACGGTGGTCAGCGCGCTCGCCGAGGTGGCCGGCGTGGCGGTGCGCAACGCCAGTCTGTGGTCGCACAGCGAGCAGCGTCACCGCCTGCTCGAGGCGGTGCAGGGCGTGACCGCGGCCCTGCTCGACGACGGTGACAGCACCGAGATCCTCGAGCAGATCGCTGCGGAGGCCCGCGACCTCGTGGGAGCGGACCTCGCGACGATCGCGCTGCCCAGAGACGGCGACACGCTGGCCATCCGCGTGGCGGTGGGCGTGCACGCCGAGGACATCGACCGCTCGGGCTTCTCGCGTGCTGAGTCGCTGACGGGCGAGGTGATCAGCACCGGGCGCACCGAGCTCATCCAGGATGTCGCGTCCGACCCGCACACCGTGCAGCCGGTCGTCAGGCTCGGCCGCTTCGGACCCGCGCTCTTCGTCCCGCTGCGCGCGCACGGCGAGCCGTTCGGGACGTTGATGGTGAGCAACCTGCGCGGCGGGCGCTTCTTCAGCGCGACCGAGCTCGGCCTCGTCGAGTCACTGGCCACACAGGCCAGCGTGACGGTGGCCTACCACCAGGCACAGCAGGCCGCAGCAGCGCTGCGCCTGAGCGCTGAGCGTGAGCGGATCGGCAAGGGGCTCACCGAGTCCGCAGTCCGCCGGTTGTTCACCGCGGGGATCACGCTCGAGCAGCTCGCGATGCGCCTGGTCGACGACGACGCGGCCATGGCCAAGCGCCTCACGGCGCTCGCCGACGAGCTCGACCGCAGCATCCACGACATCCGCAGCATGGTCTTCCGAAACGACGCGCCTGCGCGGTCGGGCGACGAGCCCGCCAGGCCCTAGCGCGCCCGCTGCGGGGTCGTCCGTCGTGCCCGCGCCAGGGTGGCCGGAGTCGTGCTACACTGATTATGTGCTACACAGTCTTGAGGCGAGATGAGCAACCTGACGCTGTCCATCGATGACACGCTGCTGAAGCGCGCGCGGATCCGCGCGCTCGAGGAGGGCACTTCCGTCAACGCCGTCGTGCGGGAGTTCCTCACGGCCTATGCCGGCGGAGATCCGACCGAGCCCGCGATCTTGCGCTTCATCGAGCGCGCCACCCAGTTCCCCGCGAGCAGCGGGCGCGAGGGGCGCAGCTGGTCGCGGGAGGACCTCCACGACCGTGCGGCACTTCGTTGACACGAACGTCCTCGTCTACGCCCACGACGAGGCCGAGCCCGCCAAACGCGACGCGGCACTGGCGTGGCTTGCGCAGTACGCAGGGCAGGTCGTGCTGAGCGCTCAGGTGCTCGCTGAGTTCTACGTCACGGTCACCCGCAAGCTCGCACGACCACTGTCGCCAGCAGTGGCCGCCGAGCAGCTCGAGGAGCTCGCGGCCGTGCCGGTCGTCCCCGTTGATGGCGACCTCGTCCGCTCCGCCGCTCGGCTCGCCCACGTGCACCGCCTGTCCCTGTGGGACGCCCTGGTCGTGCGCGCCGCTGCCGTGGGTGGCTGCGACGTGCTCGCCACCGAGGACCTCGCCCACGACACCGTGCTCGACGGCGTCCGCATCCTGAACCCGTTCCGCGCCGCCCGACGCTGACCTCGGCACGCTTGCGGGCGTGCTGGGACCGCACGCCCAACGCGTCTTTCAGGAGGCCGCGGGACAGCGTAGGGCTGCGCGTACCATCGCCGCATGTCCCCGACCCCGCCGCGCACCAGCCGGGACCTGCGCCGCTCCCGGCTGGATGCCGTGCGCCGGGTGCGGCGCTACAACAACCTCACGATCGGCTGGAACGTCGTCGAGGGCGTGGTCGGGATCGGGGCAGGCATCGTCGCCGGTTCGATCAGCCTGATCGCGTTCGGGCTCGACTCCGGCATCGAGGTGTCCACCTCGCTCGTGCTGGCCTGGCGGCTCGCGCAGGAACGCCGAGGCGGGTGCATGGCGGACCACGACCGGCATGCAACCCGCGCGATCGCCGTGTGCTTCGCCGTGCTCGCCGTGTACGTCGGCTACGAGGCCGTCACCAGGCTCACCGTCGGCCAAGAGCCGGATGTGAGCGTCGTCGGCATCGCGCTCGCTGCCACCTCGGTCGTGGTCATGCCCCTGCTCGCGCGGGCGAAGAAGCGGCTCGCGCCGGCGCTCGGCTCCCAGGCGGTGGTCTCCGAGGCGCGCCAGACGGAGCTGTGCGCGTGGCTGTCGGCCGTCGTGCTCGTCGGGCTCGGGCTGAACGCGCTGCTGGGGTGGTGGTGGGCCGACCCGGCCGCGGCCCTCGTGCTCGCCGGCTTCGCCGGCTTCGAGTCGGTGCGGTCGTTGCGGGCCGACAGCCTCGAGGACACCTGCTGCGGCTGAGCGCGGTACCCTCGGTGCGGTACCCGCGCGGCCGTGCGCGTCGCTGCCTCGGCCCCGCACTCCAGACAGGGAGCGCACCATGCCAGAGGGCACCGTCAAGTGGTTCAACGCGGACAAGGGGTACGGCTTCATCACCCCGGAGGCCGGCGGTGAGGACCTCTTCGTCCACTTCTCGTCCATCCAGATGTCCGGCTACAAGTCCCTCGAGGAGGGACAGCGGGTGACGTTCGAGGTCACCCAGGGCCAGAAGGGCCCCCAGGCCAGCGACGTGCGCCCCGTGTAGACCGCCGCCCGCGGGGGCGCGGACGGATCTGGACCACCCGGGTGGTCCAGATCGTCTGCGCGCTCACCGAGCGTGCGGGCCGCGCGTGTCCGGGTCGGCCGCGTGTGCGGTCGCTCAGTCGTCCTGCGCCACCTCCTCGATGATCTTGCTGGCGATGTTCGCCGGCACCTCGTCGTGGTGGTCGTAGCGCATCTCGAGGGTGCCGGCACCGCTCGTCAACGAGCGCAGCTCACCGACGTAGTCCAGCAGCTCGGCCTCTGGGACGTGCGCACGCACGGTCGTGTAGCCGGGGCGGGCCTGGTCCGTACCCTGGATGCGTCCGCGCCGCGACGACAGATCCCCCATGACGTCGCCGGTCAGGTCGTCCGGGACCGTCACCTCGACCTCCATGATCGGCTCGAGCAGGACCACCCCTGCCTTCGCGGCCGCGTCCCGGAAGGCGAGCGATCCGGCGGTCTCGAACGCCACCTGGGAGCTGTCGACGGAGTGGTGCTTGCCGTCGACGAGGCGCACGCGCACGTCCACCACCGGGTAGCCGGCCGCCACCCCCTTGCGCATCGCCTCGACGATGCCCTTCTCCACGCTGGGGATGAACTGGTTGGGGATCACGCCTCCGACGATGCGGTCCTCGAACTCGAACCCGTCGCTGCGGGGCAGCGGCTCGACCTCGATCTGCGCGATGCCGTACTGACCGTGGCCGCCGGACTGCTTCACGTGGCGGCCGAGGCCCTCTCCGGGACCGCGGAGGGTCTCCCGGTAGCCGACGCGCACCGGCACCTGGCGCACCGACACGCCGAACTTGCGCTGCATGCGCGCGATCGTCACGACCACGTGGGTGGGCCCGAGGGTGTGGAGCACGAGCTGGTTCGTCTCGGAAGAGCGCTCGACCCGCAGGGCGGGATCCTCCTCCACGAGCCGTTGCAGCGCCGTCGACAGCTTGTCCTCGTCGCCGGCCGACTGCGGCACCAGGCCCACTCGGTGGTAGGGCTCGGGGGTCGGCACCGGGGCCACCGCGAACGGCGCCCCCTTGGCGTGGAGGGTGTCCCCGGTCACGACGTCCTCGAGCTTGGCCACGGCGAGCACGGCCCCGGGGGCGGCCACCTCGATCGGGTGCTGCTCCTTGCCGGTCAAGGTGAACACCTGGTGCAGGCGCACCGAGGCGCCGCTGCGCGCCACGACGAGGTGGTCGTCGCTCGACAGACCGCCGGTGAGCACCCGCAAGATGGTGACCCGGCCGACGTAGGGGTCGGACAGGGTCTTCAGCACGTAGGCGGACGTGGGTTCCTCGAGCGCCCGCTCGGTGCCGTCCGCGCCGACGACCGGCGCGCGGTCAGCAGGCGACGGGGCCTCTCCGACGAGGAAGTCGGCGAGGAGGCGGACACCGACGGTCATGGACGCCGAGCCGCACAGGACCGGGAAGAACCCGCAGGTGGCGATCCCGCGCGCGAAGGTCGCCTCGAGCTCCTTCGCCTCGGGGATGTCCCCCTCGAGGTAGCGCTCGAGCAGCGCATCGTCGACCTCGACGATGGCTTCGATGAGCGCCTCGCGGTTCTCCGCGGCCTGTTCCTCGCGCTCCGCGGGAACCGGCACCTCCCGGCGGGCGCCGTCGGCGAGCACGACCGCGCGGTTGTGCAGCAGGTCGATGACGCCGTTGAACGCGCTCTCGACGCCGACCGGCATGTGCACGGGGGCGATCGCTTTGCCGTAGCGCGCGCGCAGGGTGTCGACGTGCTCCTGGTAGCGGGCGTTGTCGCGGTCGAGCTTGTTCAGGAACACCAGCCGTGGCAGGCCCTCGCGCTCACAGGCGTCCCACAGCTGCTCGTGCTGTGGCTGCATGCCCACCGACGCGTCGATCACGAAGACCGCGAGGTCCGCTGCTCGGATCGCGGGGTAGGCGTCACCCACTGCATCCGGCAGGCCTGGAGCGTCGAAGAGGTTGATCGTGTGGTCGTGCCACGTGAACGAGGCGGTCGCCAGCGAGAGGGAGTGCCCGCGTTCCTTCTCCTCAGGCTCGTAGTCGAGGATGCCTCCGCGCCCGCTGCCGACCCCCCCGACGCTGAGCATCGCCTCCGCAAGGGTCGTCTTCCCCGTCCCCCCGTGTCCCAGAAGCAGGACATTGCGGATCTGGGGGGCGGGGGTCGCTGCACTGCCCGACATGCGGTCACCTCCTCGCCGGCTCTTCGCGCGCCGGCGTTCGCCGTAGGTGGTCCCTCATGCTACGAGCCCCGGCGCCGTGGCGACAGGCCCTCTTGGACCCCGGCGTTGCGGGCCGAACGGCCTTGTGACGCCACGGTCTCCGCGACGACCGCAGCCGTGGCGCTCTCAGCCGTGGCGCTCTCAGCCGTGGCGCTCTCAGCCG
>SKPY01000300.1 GCA_007119305.1 Nitriliruptorales bacterium | reverse complement strand
CCTGTGACGCCCTTGTCCCGCCCCTGGCGCTCGAGCCGCCGCAGGGTCGCGATCTCGGCGTCGGTGAACGCGACGATGAGCTCCCCCACCCGCCGGAAGCCGAAGCCGAGGTCGGCGTGCAGCCCGCCCCACAGCTGGTTGCCGGCCCACTCCAGCGGGCCCTGCACCGTGCCGGGGTCCGCGTGGGTGCCGGCATGGATGATCCCGGAGTTGGCCTTGCTCGTGCCGAACCCGATCTCCGCGGAACGCTCGAGGAGCACGACGTCGAGCCGGTACCGCGACAGCGCCCGCGCGCACGCCGAGCCGATCACCCCGCCGCCGATGATCACGACGTCGTAGACCACGCTGGCGCTCCGTTCACCGTCGGACTGACTGCAGTGTCGCGCGTGCTCGGACGCAGCACCGGACGCAAGGTCCTCGCGTTCCAGGGCCGAAGCGCCCTGCCGTCGGCAGGCCCTCTCAGCAGGGCCGGGTCTCCGGACCGCCGGCCGGCGAGGTGGCCACGATGGTCGCGGCGAAGCGGTGCTCAACCCGCTCGGCGAGGCGTTGCGCGTCGCTCTGCGATGCGGCCAGGCCCAGCAGCGTGGGTCCGCTGCCCGACAGCACCGCGCCGAGCGCCCCGGCGGCGAGCAGGGCCGCCTTCCCGTCTGCCAGCTCGGGTCGGAGACGGAAGGCCGGCTGCTCGAGGTCGTTGTGCAGGGCGGCGCCCAGCGCTTCCGGGTCGCAGGTGCGCAGCGCGGCGAGCACCGCATCCGGCTCGATCTCGCTCGGCTCGCTGTAGCTGTCCCAGGCGGCGTAGACCGCAGCGGTCTGCAGCGCCTCCGCGCTCGCGCACACCACCCAGTGAAACGTCCCCCGGCACAGCACCTGAGCGACGGCGGCCCCTCGTCCGGTCGCGAGCGCGGTCCCGCCCGTCACGCAGAACGGCACGTCGCTGCCGAGCTTGGCGGCGAGCACGCGGAGCCGTTCGCGATCGAGCTCGCAGCTCCAGAGCTCGTTCAGGCCGACGAGCGCCGCCGCTGCGTCCGCGGAACCGCCCGCCATGCCACCCGCGATGGGGATCCGCTTGTCGAGCTCGATGACCGTCCGCAGCTCGTTGCTCTCACCCGTCACCGCGGCATCGGTGACGCCGACGGCCGCACCAAGCGTGCGCGCCGCCCGGACCGCCAGGTTGTGCTCGGCCGGCGGCAGCGTATCCGCCGCGGAGGTGCGCAGCTCGAGTCCCATCCGCCGCCTGGCTGCGGGGTGGTGGCCACGTCCCGGTGGTCCAGCCAACCCAACACGCACGTGGTCGTAGATCGACACCGTCTGCAGCACGGTCACGAGCTCGTGATAGGAGTCCGCCCGCAGCCCCCGCACGGCGAGGAAG
Source organism: Nitriliruptorales bacterium (assembly GCA_007119305.1). Taxonomy (GTDB): domain Bacteria; phylum Actinomycetota; class Nitriliruptoria; order Euzebyales; family Egibacteraceae; genus SKPY01. The sequence continues at coordinate 3,524 of SKPY01000300.1, read as the reverse complement.
AGATTGACCTTGGCGGGCACGCGGACAGCGACGCAGCCACCGTCCGCGGGGATGTCCCGTGCCACCCTGCAATCGTCTCCTGCTCGCCCTCGCGTGCGCACCGTCGCGGGCGCGGTCCGTGGTGGAGGGGGCAGCCCTGGAGCGGAGCCGGATAACCCCCGCAGCCTCACCCTGGCCAAGGGTAGGGGGCGGCCTCGGAAGGCGGCAAAACACGCCGCTTACCCGCCGAGCTCCACCGCGAGTGCGTTCCAGGCCGCCAGGTCGAGCTCCTCGGCCCGGGCTCCGGCCGCCAGACCAGCCGCGGTGAGCGCGGCCTCGACCGCCTCGGGCGGACGCTCGGGGCCCGCAAGGGCGTTGCGCAGGCGCTTGCGCCGCTGCGCGAAGCCGGCGTCGATCAGCGCGAAGAGCCCGGGCCGGGCCACGGGGTGACTCCACGGCCGCGGGTCGAGCCGGACCGTCACCGAGTCCACGTTCGGCACGGGGTGAAACGCCTGGCGGCTCACGCGCGCGGCGATCCGGGCGTCCGCGAGGGCCGCGAGCTTGACGCTCACGCCGCTGTAGCGGCGCTCCCCGGGCCGCGCCACCCACCGTTCCCCGACCTCGCGCTGCACCATGACGAACAGGCGGTCGAACACCGCTGAGGACAGGGCTTGGATGACGATGGGGGTAGCGACGTGGTACGGCAGGTTCGCGACGAGCACCGCCGCTTCGTCACCGACGAGCGCCCGATAGTCGAGGCCGAGCGCATCTGCCTGCACGATGCGCACGTGACGCTCGCCGGCGAGCACGTCCCGCAGGGCCCTCACCATGCCCGGATCGACTTCCACCGCCACGACCCGGGCCCCTGCGTTGAGCAGGGCGAGGGTCAGGCTGCCGAGCCCCGGACCGATCTCGCACACGAGCGCTCCCGGCTGCACCCCTGCGTCGCGCACGACCTTGCGGACGGTGTTCGCGTCGACCACGAAGTTCTGGCCCCGCGTCTTGCGCGGCGCGAGCCCGTGGTCTGCGAGCAAGCCCCGGACGGCGGCCGGGGACAGCAACGGGCGGCTCCCACCGCTAGGCTCACCTTCAGGTACAGGTCGAGGTCCCATGGGTCTCGGGGTCAGGCGCGGCTCACGTGCCGTTCGCCGACGCGGGTAGCCGGAACAGCCGGCGCGCGTTCGCGCTCGTGTGCTCGGCCATCTCCTCGACGGGGATGTCGTGGAGCTCGGCGAGCGCTTCCACCACGAAGCGGACCCGTGCCGGTTCGTTCGGCTTGCCGCGGTAGGGGTGGGGGGACAGGTACGGCGCATCCGTCTCGGCGACGAGCAGCTCAACCGGCGCAGCGGCCGCAGCGGCACGCAGGCCGGGAGCGTTCTTGAACGTGACGTTGCCCGCGAACGACATGAACCAGCCGTGGCGGGCGCACTGCCCCACGAGGTGCTCGTCGCCGGAGAAGCAGTGGAACACCGTCCGTTCGGGGGCGCGCTCGTCGGTCAGGATCGCCAGCACGTCGTCCTGCGCGTCCCGGCAGTGGATGACCAGCGCCTTGTCCAGCTCCTTGGCGAGGCGGATCTGCTCACGGAACGCCTCTTCCTGACGGATCCGCGGCGAGTGGTCACGGAAGTAGTCGAGGCCGGTCTCCCCGATCGCCACCACCTGGGGATGCGAGGCGACCACCTTGAGCCGGCCGAGCACGTGGTCGGTCGCCTCGATCGCGTTGTGCGGGTGGATCCCGACGGCGGCCCAGACCTGGTCGAACCCCGCCGCCACCTGCACGGCCTCCGCCGAAGAGGCGAGATCCACGCCGACCGTCACGAAGGCCGTCACGCCGGCCTCGCGGGCCCGTGCCAGCACGGTCTCGACCGGCTCGTCACCGTCCACGAGCGGCAGATGGCAATGGGTGTCGGTGTACACGAGCGAACAGGTCCCCGGTTTTCCCTGGCGCGTCGGCCGCCCTGCACCGGCCACGCCGCACAAAACAGATGCCCGCGGAGCACAGCCGCGGGCGCTGCTCGCAGCCTAGCAGGCGTGGACACGCCTCGCAGACGGGCGCCGTCCCACGACGTGCAACGAGGTGCCCACAGGCGCGGCTCCCCGCGCGGCGCTCAACGGTCGAGCAGCGCGTCGTAGACGACGCTCCGGGGCACCCCAGCCTCCTTGGCCACCCGGCGCAGCGCGTCCTTGCGGTCCACCCCGGTGGCGATCAGCTGACGCACGCGCTCCGCGAGGTCGGCGGCGGCAGGCGCCGCGGCCGGGTCGCCGGGAGCCCCACCGACGACGACGGTGATCTCCCCCCGCACGCCCTCGGCTGCGCGGGCGGCGAGCTGCCCGAGCGGTCCACGCCACACCTCCTCGTGCAGCTTGGTGAGCTCCCGCGCGAGCGCCGCGGGACGATCGGCCCCGAACGCCGCCGCGAGCGCCCGGAGGTCGTCCGCGGCGCGGTGCGGGGCGACGTAGAAGACCAGCGTGCGCGCCTCCGTGGCGAGCTGCTCGAGACGACGACTGCGCTGGGCGGCCTTGCGCGGCAGGAAGCCTTCGAACACGAAGCGGTCGGTGGGCAGCCCGGAGGCCACCAGGGCGTGCAGCGCCGCCACGGGCCCGGGCACCACCGCGACGGGCAGGTCCCGGGCGATGGCCTCGCGCACGATCCGGTAGCCGGGGTCGGCCAGTCCGGGCAGCCCGGCGTCGGACACGAGCGCGACGGTCTCCCCGCGCGCCACCCGGTCGAGAAGCTCCGGCCCGCGCCGCTCTTCGTTGTGCTCGTGGTAGGTGACCATGTGCGCGTCGACGCCGGCGTGGGCGAGGAGGCGGCCGGTGCGCCGGGTGTCCTCCACCGCGACCACGTCGGCTTCTGCGAGGGTCCGCACCTCCCGCGCGGAGAGATCCTCGAGGTTGCCGATCGGGGTCGCAACCAGCACGAGCCGTCCGGTGTGCCGGGCCATGCCGGGTCCACCTCCTACACTCGACCCAGATGACGATCCGGACGGACCCCCACCGGGCGGACACCGCCGAGCGGACCGCCAGGGCGCGGCGCGGAGCGCTGCCCTGGATCGTCCCGGTGGTGTTGCTGCTGGTGGCCGGAGCCGTCCGCTTCTGGGGGCTCGACCACCCCGAGCGTATCTACTTCGACGAGACCTACTACGTCGAGGATGCCGCCGCCCTTCTCGATCGCGGCGTGGAAGAGGGCTTCGCCGTCCATCCGCCGGTCGGCAAGTGGCTCATCGGGGTCGGGCTGGCGCTGTTCGGTGACACCCCGTGGGGCTGGCGCTCCGCGAGCGCCCTGGCCGGCACGCTCACCGTCGGGTTCGTCTACCTCGCGGGCCTGCGCCTGTTCCGCCACCGTGGTGTCGCGGCGCTCGCGGCCCTGTTCGTGGCCTTCGACGGGCTCGCGCTGGCGCTGAGCCGCATCGCGATGCTCGACGCGTTGCTCGCGCTGTTCGTCACCGCTGCCTTCTGGTTGCTGCTGGTCGATCGCGACCTGCAGTGGCGCGGCGTCGGGGCCACGGCCCCGCAGGAGACCGGCGCGGCGGGGGCTGCCGCTG
>SKPY01000504.1 GCA_007119305.1 Nitriliruptorales bacterium | reverse complement strand
CGGCCGCGCGCTGACCTGCCGCCCGGCGTCCGCCGGCCACGCTGCCCACGGCGACCGCGGGGGGACGCGCGCGCCTACTGGCTGGTGCTCGCCCACGTGCCGGCGCGCCGCTCGTCGGCGAACCCGGTGATCACCGCCTCGTCGTGGTCCACGCGCAGGGCCTGCACCCCGCCGTAGAACTCGGTGACCGGCTCCTCGGTGACGATCTCGTAACCGTAGCCGGCCAGCGTGTCGGCGACGTCGCCGGGCGGGTCCGCCTCGAAGAACAGCTCGCGGCCCTCGAGGTGGATGCGGGGTACCTCCGCGGCGGTCGTGAGGTCCTGGCCGTGCGCGGCCCAGCGGATGAGCACCTGGCCGACGATCATCGGGATGCGCCGGCCACCCGGTGAGCCGATGCCCAGCATGGGCTTGTCGTCTGCGGCGACGATCACGGGGGTGATGAAGCTGCGGGGGCGCTTGCCGGGCGCGGGGGCGTTGATCGACTCGGGGTCGCGTGAGAAGTTGCGGAACTGGTCGTTCAGGAAGTACCCGTCGACGATGAGTCCGGAGCCGAAGAAGTTGCCGAGGGTGTTGGTGGCCGACACCATCGTGCCCTCGTCGTCGACGACCACGAAGTGCGTGGTGTCGGACTCCGGGCCCAGCTCCGCCTCGTCGTCGGCCTGCTCGCGGGGCACGAAGCCGTCCTCGGGCACGATCTGGGCGAGCTGCTCCGCGTAGGTGGGGTCGAGCAGCCCGCCGAGCGGCACGTCCTCCTGGCTCGGGTCGCTGATGTACTCCACCCGATCAGCGATGGCGAGGCGGTAGGACTGTGCGAGCGCATGGTGGTACTCGGCGGAGTCAGGGTCCAAGTCGGCCACGCCGAGCGCCTCGGCGATGTGCAGGAACTGCACGAGCGTCGGCCCCGACACCGGCGGCCCCCCACCGATGATGTCGAGGCCGGCGAACGAGCCGATCGCCGGCTCGACCTCGAGGACCTCGTACGCCGCGAAGTCGTCCATGTCGAGGCCCGAGACCTCCTCGGTGATGCGCTCGCCGAGCCCGCCCTCGTAGAACGCCGCCGCGCCCTCGTCCTTGATGCGGCGCAACGCCTCGCCGTACTCGGGCTGGACGAGCGTCTCCCCCACGGCGATCGCGGCGCCGTCGGGGAAGAAGCGCGGTGCGAGGTTGATCGGCAGCCGGTGGGCGGCGGCCTGCAGGCGCGCGTTCAGGTACTCGCCGACCTCGAACCCGTCCTCGGCGAGCACCACCGCCGGCTCGATGAGCTCGCGCAGGTCCATCGACCCGTGTCGTTCGTGGATGTGCTCCATGCCGGCCACGAAGCCGGGCACGCCGATGTCGGAGCTGGGCAGCTCACCGCTCTGCGGCGCGACCTCCCGGTAGTCGTAGCTGATGGGGTCGGTCCCGGGCTCGTGGACGAGCATGGCCCCGCCACCCCCGATGCCCGAGCCGAACGGCTCGGTCACGCCGAGGGCGTAGGACACCGCGATCGCCGCGTCCACCGCGTTGCCACCGGCCGCGAGCACCCCCATGCCCACGTCGACGGCGAGGGGGTGGCTCGCGGTGACGCCGTGCTCGCCGAGACCGACCCCGTCTTGCGTAAGCCCCTCTTCGGCGACGCCCTCGGCGGCGTCCTCGACCGAGCCGGTGAGGCCCTCGAGCGGGTCACGGCGCTCACCGGAGGCGGGGGCGCCGTCGTCGACCTCGACCACCTCCTGGCCGAGGAGCTCCGCGCGCTCCTCGGCGCGGCGGGGCTGCTCGTACAGGGCCACGCCGATCAGGCCCAGCACGACGACGATGCTGAGCACGACGTTGATCCAGCGGTCAGTCATCGTCGCCCTCGAGCACGTGGCCGTGGTCGACCTCGGTCACGAGCACGTCGCCGGCCCGCTGCCAGGCAAGCCCGTCGCCACGCAGCTGCTGGAAGATCCTGGCCCGCCGGTACAGCCCGTTCCAGCCCTCCACGGGCCGGGGGGTGGCCTCGCGGATCCACACCGGGCGGAGCTCGATGCGCGCGGTACCGTCGTCGCCGAGCTCGTAGCGGGCGATCGCCGATTCGCGGGTGCGTGACCAACCCTGGTCGAAGACGAAGTTGCCGAGGCTGTAGAAGACGATCGTGTCGCCGATCCGCTCCACCGGCATGAGCACGTGGGGGTGGTGGCCGACGACGAGGTCCGCGCCTGCCGCGGCAGCGTTCTCGGCGAGCTCCCGCTGCCGGGCGTTGGGCCCGAGGTCGTACTCCTCGCCCCAGTGGAACTGCGCGATGACGAGGTCTGCTTCGGCCCGCGCCTGCTGGATGAGCCGCACCGAGCGGTCGGGGTCGGCGGACAGCGCGCCGCCCTGGAAGGCCCGGGCGATGAAGCCCTCGACGTACGCGTCGGTGAACGACAGGGTGGCCACGGTCAGGCCGTCGTGCTCTTCGTAGTGGATCTCCGAGGCTTGGTCGAGGTCCTCCCCCGCGCCGACGTGGTCAAGGCCCGCGTGCTCGACCGCCGCGATCGTGTCGGTCAACCCCGGCAGGCCATGGTCCATCGTGTGGTTGTTGGCGAGCGTCAGGAGGGTGAAGCCGGCCTCCCGCAGGGCGTCCAGCGGCTCCGGCCCGCTGGCGAGGTGGATGAGCTTGTCGGCCTCGGGCAGCTCCTCCACCCGGTCGCTCACGACCTGTTCGAGGTTGCCGCTCACGTAGTCGCCGTCGAGATAGGGGGCGACGTGCTCGAGCACCGCGTCGTAACCGTAGCGCTCGGTCACCTCCTCGACGTGGCGGCCGAACATGACGTCGCCCACCATGGCCGCGGAGAAGCGCGGCTCGCCGCCGGTGGCGGCGACCGGGGTCGCAGCCCCGTCCTCGTTGCCGTGCGTGGCGACGAGCCCGCCCGCACCGGGCTGCGGGGACAACCAGGCCGAGGCTGCCTGTCCCAGAGCGACGAGCAGCACGCTCAGGAGCGCACCGATGAGGGCGTCGCGCGGCGCGTGGACGCGCTGGCGGCGCAGGGTGCGCTGCAGCCGGTCACGCCGCGGAAGGTCCTCGTCCGCGCCTGGGTCAGCGCACGTCGGGGTCGTGCTCACCTACCGCTCACCCCACCAGCGCGCTGATGACGAAGATGATGAGGAACGTCGCGCCGGACAGCAGCAGGGTGGACAGCACCGTGTGGGGCACGCCCTGGCGGTAGATGGCTCCGGCGATGAGCCCCGGCACGATCACCCCGATGCCCCGGAACTCGTACACCTCGAACGGCATGGCCGGGTAGAGCGCATCGAACACGAGCTTGAACAGGATGCCCACCGACAGCATGGCGACGAAGCGGCGGCGACCGTAGAGGATCATCAGCCGCGACACGCCCCGGTCGACCGTCAGGAACGTGAGGAACGACAGCAGGAAGATCGCCGCGACGAACAGGACCTGGTCGAACACGAGCGCGAGATAGCCGGGCACGATCAGCCCTGCGGGGATCACGCCGGTGCGCTCGGCATACAGCAGGCTGAGCGCCACGCCGACGACGAGCGACAGGTACAGCTCGGTGCCGAACATCTACGGTCCTCCCTCCTCGACCCGCCGGTCTTCGAAGGCTTCGACGATGCCGAGACCGGCCCCGTGCAGGTTGCCGACGCCGAGCACCACCCGGTCGTGCAGCTCATCGTCGAGAGCGGCCACGGTGTCGTGGGGCGGCTCGCCGGTGGCGTCACGGAGCTCACGCAGCTCGATCGCGCCCTCCTCGACGGCGCGCACCACCGCCTGCGTCTCCTCGCCGACGACCACGAGCGTGTCGATCGGCAGCTTGGGCAGGACCTCGGACGCGAACTGCTGGGTCCGCGGGAGGCGATCACCGCGGCAGTTCATGATCACCACGAGCTTCTCGGCGGGGTAGTCGCGCTCACGGACGTGCTCCCAGATCGCAAGCGTCGAGGTGGGGTCGTTTGCGGGGAACGCGTTGACGAACAGCGCAGGCGCGCTGCGGTCACCGACCGGCAGCAGGCGGGTCGCGAACGGGTCCGGCGGCGCCGCACGCATCCCCGCCAGCGCCTGCTCTCGGGGGACCCCGAGGTGGTCGCAGAGCGCGAGCGCGAGGGCGAGGTGCTCGGCGAACACGAGGTGGTCGAAGGTGCGCAGCTCGTCGGGTTCCACGAGCTCCGGGTCGGCGAGGAGGAAGGTGGCGCCACGCTCCTCGGCGGTGGACCGGAAGCGCTCCACGTAGGGCCCCGGTGCCACCACGACGATGCCGTCCTCGGGCACCGTGGCGGCGAAGACCCCGGCCGCGTCGGCCGTCGTCGGCCCCATCACGTCGAGATGGTCCGCGAGGACGCTCGTGATGAGCAGCACGTTCGCGCCGAGCAGATCCTCGTGGAACGTCGCCTGGTACTCGGGGGTGACCGCCATGCACTCGACGACGACGCTGTCGGCGCCGTGGTGCACCGCCGCCCGCATGACCGCTCGCTGCTCGCCGATGTTGGGCCCCTCGGGGCGCCGGTGGACGGGTTCCTCCTCCCCCGACCAGGCGTGCAAGAGCCGTGGCTCCGTGCCGGTCGTCTTCGCGAGCGGCCGGTAGTCGCCCGCGGCGAGCGCCCCGGCGAGCAGCCGGGTCACGGTGGACTTCCCGCGGCTGCCGTTGACGCTGATGCGCAGCGGCAGGCGCGCGAGGTTGCGCTGATGCCGCGTGCGCTCCACGACCCCGGCGATGCCCATGACCGTGACGACGGCCAGCCCAACGAGCAGCACGACGTCGTCGGACGTGCCGAGGTCGATGAGGGGGGCGTCCATGGCTATCGCTTGTCGGTTCCGGGGGCGCGTGCGAGCAAGGGTTGCCCCGAGCCGTCCTGCCTAATCCCCCCGCGTCGCTGCCCGCCCGCGCCGCGCCCCTAGACGGTCAGCCCCTCGGCGCGCAGCCGCGCCCGGAGATCGTCGGCGTCGACGAACAGGTGGGCGCGCATGCCGACGGCCTCCGCGCCGGCGCAGTTGTCGGCGCTGTCGTCGACGAAGAGGCACTCACCGGGCGTCCGGTCGATCCGTGCCAGCAGGCGCAGGTAGAAGGCCGCGCGCGGCTTGCGGACACCGAGGTGGTAGCTCGCCCACACGCCCTCTGTGCGCTCCCGCAGCCGGAAGCGCGTCGCGAGCTCCTCGACCCAGACGGGGTAGTTGCTGGCCACGTAGCGCTCGCAGCGCCCCGCAGTGTCGTCGAGCAGCGCCTCCATGCCCGGCAGGAAGCGGTACCCGGCGCGGCGGACCCGGTGAAACGCCTGGAGATCGAACGTATGCTCTGAGGTCGAGTCGGTGAAGAACCGCCGCGCGTACTCGTCCTCGTCGATGGCTGCCGCCTCGAAGGCCGGCCAGGCGTCGGGGTTCTTGAGCTGCGCGAGGTCCTCGAGGTCGAGGCCGGTCGCGGCACGTACCGCCTCCCGGTACGGGTCGGTCACGAGTGTGCCCATCAGGTCGAGGCACAGGGCGCGCAACATGCCCCCCAGTGTGCCGACCGTGGCGCCCGTGCCGCGGACACGACGACACGAGCCTTGGCTGTTCGATCCGGCCAACCCGGAGCCGATCTGGCACCATGGCACCCCGGAGGGGATGGATGTGAACCCAGTGCTGCACGGAACCCAGGTCACGCTGCGCCCAGCCACACCAGACGACGCGGACACCCTCGCGTCGATCCTGGCCGAACCGGAGGTGGGGCAATGGTGGCCACGCTACGACGCTGACCGTGTCCGCGCGGAGCTCATCGACGCCCGCGACACGAAGGTGTTCGCGGTCGAGCTCGAGGGCGGGCTGATCGGCGCGATCCTCTACGTCGAGGAGCCCTCGCCCGACTACCGGCACGCATCGATCGACATCTTCCTGCATCCGGCATGGCACGGGAAGGGCCTCGGGATCGATGCCGTGCGCACCCTGGCCCGCCACCTCATCCACGACCGCGGGCACCACCGCCTCGCCATCGACCCGGCGGCTGCGAACGAGAAGGCGATCCGCACGTACAAGCGGGTGGGCTTCAGAGAGGTCGGCGTCATGCGCTCCTACGAGCGCAACCCCGACGGGGAGTGGCAGGACTGCCTGCTCATGGATCTGCTCGAGCGCGACCTGGACTGACCCGTGCAGGTCCTCGCCGCGCGCGTGCTGCTGCGCCCCACCGACCTCGACGCGGCGGTGGACTTCTACGAGGGCCGGCTCGGGCTCGTGCGCTTCCGGGAGTGGGGCGAGGCCCCGCACCGCGGGATCGTGTACTTCCTCGGCGGAGGCTACCTGGAGCTCACCGAGACCCCGGCGTCCGCGCCGGCCCCGCCGCGACCTGCAGGCGTCCGGCTGTGGCTGCAGGTCCCTGACGCCGAGAGCGCGCACGCAGAGCTGGCGGCGGCGGGGGTCCCGATCGCCGAGGCGCCCGAGCGCAAGCCCTGGGGGCTCGTGGAGATGCTCGTCCACGACCCCGATGGTCTGCCGCTGGTCATCGTCGAGACGCCGCTGGATCACCCGTTGCGGCGGCGCGACTGAGGGACGACGACGCCACGTCAGCGCACGGTCAACGTGACGCGCGCGGTGTGCGGCTGCCCGTCGAGCACCGCGGTGATCTCGGCTCGGTAGTCGCCCGCCTCGGGCACGTCGACGACGGGGTTGGTGTAGTGGCCGACGCCGGCGACGAACAGGCGCGGCTCGACGGTCGCGGGGCCCTCGAGGCGGACGGACACGTCATCGACCTCGCGCGGCCCCCCGTCGGGGCCGAAGACGTACAGGTGCACCTCGTTCGAACCGCGCCGCGCCGGCGCGAGGGTGAGGTTGACCTGCCCGTCGTGCAGCGCGGTCGTGGGCGACTGGACCGCGAGGGCCGCCTCCACGTCGGCGGGCATGCCCGAGGCCATCCCCGTCGCGAGGCCGAAGGCCGCGACCATCAGGACGAGCTCGCCGGCGGCCAGCCGGCGGAACCCCCGGCGGCTGCCGGCCTCGCCGGTCCGGATGGCCGGCAGCCAGCGACGGCGGTGCCACCAGCCCACCCCGGCGAGCGCCGCCAGCGCGACGGCCTTGCCGACCGCCAGCCTGCCCCAGGTCGTGTCCACGAGCTGCACCGGCGCGTCGACGTGCAGCGCCGTGTTGACCATCCCCGTCACGAGGATGGCCCCGAGGGCCCAGCCGGCCAGCTGGCTGAACCGCTGGGCCGGCGCGGCAAGCCTCGGCCCGTCCCGGCGGGCGACGTAGAGGGTGAGGGTCGCAAGGCCCCCCACCCATGCCGACGCGGCCACCACGTGCACCCAGTGGCTGGCGACCGCGAGGGCGAGCGGTTCGGCGCTGCCCGCGTGGCCCCACCATGCGGGGCCGAGCCCGGCGAGCCAGGCCGCGGCGAGCGCGACCGCAGCGCTGCGCCGCTCCCTGACCCAGGCTGCCAGACCGGCGACGACGAGCAGCCCGAGCGCCTGCACGGCAGTGGTGGCGCCGAAGCGGGTGGCGGCGAAGCGGGCGACGAGATCCGTGGTCAACGCCTCTGGCACCGGTCGCGCCACAGCGCTGGAGAGGCTGAAGACGAACAGGGCCACCCCTGCCAGCGCGGCGAGCAGCGCCGCTGCCGCTGCCAGCCTGCCGAAGCGGGCAGGCTCGAGGCCCGCCGCGGACCCCTGCTCGCGCACGAGCCACGCTGGCACGAGCAGGAACCCCACCACGGCCGTGAGGGCGGCGTGGCCACCGAAGCGGGCCAGCCACAGGCCGACCGTCGTGCCTGCACCCGCGCTGTCGAGGGCCGCGGCGTCCATCACCCCGTCCCGGCGGGCTCGTCCTTGGCGCCGAGGTGGTCCGCATCGGGCAGCAGCCGCCGGGCTCCGATCACAGCCGCGGCTCCGACCGGCAGCGCCTGCACGATGCTGGCCGCCACGATCAGCCGCACCGCCGTGTCCGGCAGGAGGCTCGCGAGCTGCGACGCCGTCAGCACGGGCAGGAGCAGCAGCCCCTGGCCCACGAGCACCGCACCTGCGCCGACGCCGAGCGCGGTGAACGCTCCGTCGCCGCCCTGCCATGCCCGCCAGGCCCCGAAGGCCCCGAGCGCGAGGAACAGGGCGGTCTGGCCCGCTGCGAACGCGAGGATCGACCACGGCAGCGGTACCGCGAAGAGGTCGTCGACGAGATGGCTCGTGTTGGCGAGCACGCTGAGACCCAGCACGACCGCCGCCGGCTTGACGAGGCCCGGCCAGCGCTGCACCGGCTCGCCGTCCTCGGCCACGGTCGCGACCGGCTGCGTGCGCAGGCCGAGCAGCGCCGGCAGGGTGAGCGGCAGTGCGAGCAGCAGCCACGGCCATGGCGCCGGGCCTGGGATCCAGCGCAGCTCACCGGCGACGGCGTACTCGCGCCCGTCGTAGATGAACGGCACCTCCCACCGGTCGAAGCCGGGCACGATCCGCTCGGTGTCTGGATCCGCGGCGATCTCCGGGTGCGGCACCGCCGACATGAAGTGGATGCGGTGGTCGTGCCAGGCTCGTGAGCTCCCACCCGCCACCCGCTGCCAGTCCGGCGGCGCGCTCGCGTCCGCATGCGGGGGGACGTCGACGCGCGCGTACTGGTCGGTGTTGAGGTACGTGGCGGGTGAGCTGCGGTTCTCGTGGACTCCGTCGGGGCCTACCCGCAGGTACGGCTCGCCGTCGTAGCCCAGCACGACGACCTCGACGTCGGTCTCGTTGGTCACCTCGAGCAGCTCGTCGCCGCCGTACACCGCCCACGACACGCCCGGGAGGTCGGGCGCTGCGGTGATGCGGCTCGCGTAGTTGGTCGCGTCGGTCCCGCGCCCGTGCGCCAGCGCCGGGCTGACCATCGCCGGGATCAGCGCGAGCCCCGCCAGCGCGACCACAGCGGCGCGCACGAGCAGACGGGGCACCCAGCGCAGGCTCGGCATCGCCCCCAGTCTGGCCTCGGACCACCCCGGCGTCACCGTGGGCCGCCGCCCGTGACGAAACGGTCGAGCACCTCGCGGTCGCGCGCGTAGGACAGCAACGCAGCGGCCTCGTCGGGCGGCAGCCAGCGCAGCTCATCGACTTCCCGGCCCGGGGTGAAGGCCCCGTTCACGGCCTCCATGGCCCAGTAGTGGACGGCCTTGTCGATGAGGCGGCCGTCTGCGGAGCGCACCGGGTAGGTGATGCAGCCGAGATACGCACCGACGCGCGCCTGGTGGCCCGTCTCCTCACCGACCTCCCGCTGCGCGGCTTCGACCAGCCCCTCCCCCGGGTCGAGCTTGCCCTTGGGCAGGGACCAGTCGTCGTATTTGGGCCGGTGGACGAGCGCGACCGCCACGCCGGCGTCAGCGTGGCGCCACAGCACCGCCCCTGCGGCTTCGACCGTCATCAGCGCCTCTCGTGGCGGATGGCCTGCACGCAGTCTGCGGGTGGGGTACGGTACCGCGTTTGGCTGGGACGATCGCGACGACCGTCCCAGCCAGAGCGATCCGGGGCCCGTGATCGAGGACGTGCGACGTGACTGATTGGATGACGATCCGGGTGGTGCTGAGCCGGCAGGCGGACGACCCCCTCCCACAACCCCCGGGTCGCGTGCTCCTCGCGCACGCCGACCACGCCTTCGCCGACCTGGCTGAGGCGATCGACACCGCGTTCGGGCGCTGGGATCTCACGCCCGTGCACCAGTTCGAGGTCGAGGGCCGGCTGCTCATGTCGGACACGGACGGCTCGGATGCCGAGAGCAGCGACGAGGTGACCCTCGGCGAGGTGGGACTGCGCACCGGTGCGCGCTTTGCGTACCTGTTCGACATCGGCGAGGGCTGGACGCACGACTGCAACGTCGAGGCGATCGGCGTCGATCCCTTCGCGGTGGCCGGTGAGGAGCCGGACCTGCCGGTGCCCGTCTTCGGCTGGGGCCTGCTGCCCGACCAGTACGGCAGGCTGTCCGAGGACGACGGTGGCGAGGACGAGGCGGGCTGGGACGTCCTGCCGCTCGAACCCGGCGAGGATGAGGGCGCCGCAGCGTTGGACGAGGACCTGCTCGACGACCTGGACGATTGGGAGGCCGCGGAGGCGAGCTCCTGGGAGATCGTCGCTGACGCCATCACCGCCATCGAGCGCAGGCCGGACGCGGACGCGCTCGCTGAGGCGACCGCGCGGCTGCGCACCCGGGACGACAGCTGGACCGCGCAGGTGCTGTGGGCCGCCGCCGACGTCGACCCCACGAACCCGCCCGACGATGACGAGGTGCTGTGGGTCGCCCTGGCTGCGGGCGTGGTCGCCCCGCTGGAAGGCGTGCCGCTCGACGCGGACCGCGCGGGCGCCTGGGCGGCGCTGGAGCCCGCGGACTGGGCCGGTGCCGTGATCGAGCTCGTCCGCGCCGGCCCGGGCGCGGTCGTGACCCCCGCCACCGTCCTCGAGGCGATCGCCCGCTGCCCGGAGGTCGAGGAGGACCAGCTGTCCGCGGAGGGCGAGGAGACGATGCTCGCCGGGCTCGAGGTCATCATCGACCTGTGGCGCGCCCTCGGGGTCGTGGGCCCCGACGACCGTCTCACGCCCCTCGGGCACTGGGGGCTCCCGGAGGCGCTCGCAGAGGCCTGGAGCCCGGCCGAGGGCGACCCGGACGACCCAGACCGCTAGGCTCCGACAGCACCGGAGCGCGCGGTCAGAAGTCCTCGCCGAGCAGGATCGTGGCCTCCGTGCCGTAGCGCTGGCAGAGCGCCATCGCGTCCTTGCTGACCGCCATCATCTCCTCGGTGCGCAGTGCGGCGCTCAGCGTCTCGCTTGCGCCGAAGCGGATCTCCGTCGCCAGGTAGTAGGGGGCCGGCCCCCGGGGCGTGCCGGTGATCCGAGTGACTGTCGTGCCCGTCACGTCGGGGACCGCCGCGACGAGCGGCAGGTGCGCCTCCCGGTAGTGCGCCTCGAATCCGGCCACGTCGTCGGGCTTGGTGTAGAGCACGATCATCGACGCCATCTCGCTCGCCTTTCGTGGGGCGCGTACGCGGTCGCAACAGCCGGGGCCAGGCGCCCGACTGCCCCGGCATGCTAGCGGCAACCGCGCTTCACGCGGCACCCTGCGGGCCGTCGGGCGGGTCGACGTCGGGTCCGTGCGCGCCGAGGTCGACCCCCAGCAGGTAGGCGAGCCGCTCGACGGTCTCCCACGAGGTGGCCTGCTTGCCGTTCAACACCCGCGACAGCGTCTCGCGGCTGATGGGCTGCCCCTGCTGCGCCAGGGCGCGGGCAAGCCCGGCCACGGACGCATCGAGCGTGATGCGCCGGGCCTGCAGCCGCCGCACGGCCGCCCACAGCTGCTCGTCGCCGCGTGGCGCCGCCCGTTCCCACCAGCGGACAGGGCCGTGCGGCCCGCGCGTGGGCCGGTAGCCCTGTGTGCGCCAGCGTCCCTCCGCCCTGGCGGCCGCTGATCGCCGCTGGTTCTCCGGCTCCGATGGTGGCAACGGGGGCTCGATCCTGCGTGCCAGCATGGCAACCTCCTGGTGCAGACGACACCCGCAGCATGTCGCCTTGTGGCTGTCAGACCTGACGGCTACGATCAGCGCCTGTAGTCAAATCTGACGAGGCCCGTATGCATGCGCTGCCCGCCGTGGTCGACGGCAGCACGCGGCAGATCGACGCCCGCGACGTCGCCGCCTGGCTGGGGGTGACCGCCGAGCCTGTCCCTGCCGACCCCGTCTGGCAGGAGCGCGCCCAGGCCTACGTGGACGCCCATCCGCGCCCCGACGCCGACGGCCACGCCCGGGCACAGCGGCTGGCGCTGCTACGCCGTCTGGCGGCCGGTCCGGCAGCGCGCGGGGACCTGCTCGCTGCCCTGCGCCGCGTGGGGTGGGTCGGGGCCAGCGACCTCGACAACCGGCTCCGCGAGCTGCGCCCGGGGACGCGTCGCGGGACCCCTGGGGCGCCCGGCATCGTCGACGCCGGCGGTGTCGTGCGCCTGGCGGAGCCCTTCCCCACCCTCGACGCGTCCGCCACCAGGGGGCTCGCGTTCGCCAAGGCGATCCTGGATCGGCTCGACGGACCGCTCGCCGCGCTCGCGCTCGCGGCCCTGGACGGGCTCGTGCCTGGTGTGGCCAGCGGCGACCGGCCCCGCCTGACGGCCAAGTACCGTGCCAGCGCCGCGACGCTCGAGCGCTTCGAGGCGGCCCGGGACGACGGCCGCCCCGTGCGGGTGCGGTACTTCTCGATGAACTCCGGCTTCGAGCGTGCCTACGAGCTCGTGCCGGTCCGCTACGTCACCCTCGGCTCGGCCGTGAAGGCGCTGTGCGTGCCGGTGGACGCGGCCGGGCAGCGCACGGGGGTCGACCGGCAGTTCGCGCTGGACCGGCTCCTGGAGGTCCAGCCGCTGCCGGGCTGGTCCCCCCCGCTGCCCCGCACGCTGCGCCTGCACGAGGCGCCCATCGCGCTGGACGTCTCGCACGGGCTGTATCAGGTGCTCGTCGCACGCGATCTCCTGGGCATCCGGGCCGAGGCTGCGGAGCAGGTCGAGGTGGACGCCTGGCGGGTCCGCGGGGCGTTTCCGACGGCGCTCGCCTGGGACGTGATGGAGCAGCTGTGCGCCTGGGCGGGCAGCGCACAGGTGCGCGAGCCGCTGTGGCTCGTCAACGCGGTGTGCAGGCGGTTGCGCAAGGGGCTCGCGGTCATGGAGACCGGGGAGGGGTTCGAGCTCGTGAAACCCGACCCGCAGCGGGAGTTCGCCACGCACGGCGACGCCGTCAGCTGGGAGCCGCAGCGCCGCGCGCACGCGCGCAAGCTCGCACCGCGGCGGTGACCCCGCGGCCCGTGCTCCGGCGAGGGCGCCAGCAGCGCGGCGGCTTAGGCGCCGGCCGCGCGGATGCGGTCGAGCACTTCGGCGGTCGCCACGCTGTCGTCGACGTCCGGCAGCGCAGCCCCGCCCCCGGCAGCCGTCGCGAACGCCGACACCAGCCGCTCGAAGGGGTCGGCGCGCCAGGCTCCGACCACCTCGCCGTCGCGGCGCAACGTCACCTCGACGTCGGGGCCGGCGAAGAACGCGTCGTCGAGCGTGAGGCAGCCGTCGCTGCCGACGATCTCCAGGCTGCCGTGCGGTCGTGCGTCGAACGACGCCTGGAGCGCCGCCACCGCGCCCGTGGGGAAGGCCAGCACGGCTCCGGTGGTGCCGTCGACCCCCGTCGACCAGCGCGTCTGCACCGCCTGGACCGCGGTCGGCTCGGTGCCGGCCAACCAGCGCGCGACCGCGACCTCGTGGCTGCCCACGTCGAGCAGCGCCCCGCCGCCCTGGTCGAGGCGGCAGCGGAAGTCCTGCGGATCGCGCACCCGCCGGGACGCGCTCGCCGAGATCAGCCGCACCTCGCCGATGCCCCCGGCCCACACGAGGTCGAGCACCGCCACGAACCGAGGGTGGTGGCGGGCTGCGATCCCTTCGGCGAGCAGGCGGCCAGTGCGGGCGGCCACGGCTCCCATCCGCCCGACCGCCTCGCCGCTCGGCGCAGCCGGTGCGGGGCACAACACGTGCTTGCCGGCCTCGAGCGCGGCGCCCGCCCACTGCTCGTGTAGGGCGTTGGGCAGCGCGACGAGCACGGCGTCGACGTCGGACGCCTCGAGCGCGTCCTCGTACCGGCCGCGCGCGCGGCGCACCCCGTGGTTGGCGGCGAACGCCTGCGCCCGCGTGAGCGAACGCGACGCGACCACGGCCAGGTCGTGACCTGCGGCTCGCAGCGCCGGCGCGTAGCACGCAGCCGCCGCACGACCCGTGCCGAGAAGTGCCCAGCGCAACATGACGGCAAAGGCTACACCCGCGGGCCGGCGGGTTGTGCGCTCAGCGCTCAGGCAGCGGTGTCCGACAGCGCCCGGCCCCGTGAGGGGTGGCGCAGCTTCGACAGCGCCCGCGCCTCGAGCTGGCGGATGCGCTCCCGGGTGAGACCGAAGTAGCGCCCCACGTCGTCGAGCGTGCGTGCCTCGCCGTCGAGCAACCCGAAGCGCAGCTCGAGGATGATCCGCTCCCGCTCGGGCAGGCCGGCGACCACGTCGAGCAGCTCCTGGCGCGCGAGCCCCTTCGCGGCCATCTCCAACGGGTCGTCGGCGTTGCGGTCTTCGATGAAGTCGCCGAGCTCGGCGTCGCCGTCCTCGCCGACCGGGGTTTCGAGCGAGGTCGGGGTGCGCGCGTAGGTGAGCAGCTCCTCGACGGTGGCGACATCCTCACCGAGCTCCTCGGCGAGCTCCTCGAGCGCGGGCTCGCGGCCGAGGGCCTCGGCGAGGTCACGTTGCATGGACAGCGCGCGCCGCACCCGTTCCATCATGTGCACGGGCAGGCGGATCGTGCGGCCCTTGTCGGCGACGCCCCGGCCGACGGCCTGCCGGATCCACCACGTCGCGTAGGTGGAGAACTTGTAGCCGCGGCGGTAGTCGAACTTCTCCACCGCGCGCAGCAACCCGAGGTTGCCCTCTTGGATGAGGTCGAGGAGCGGCAGCCCCTGGCCCTGGTAGCGCTTGGCGACGGAGACGACGAGGCGCAGGTTCGCCTGCACGAGCCGCTCCTTCGCCCGCTTGCCGTCGCGGTCGACGAGGTTGAGCTCGCGCTTGCGCTTGACGGGGAGCCTCCTGCCCGCACCGAGCACGCGCTCGGCCTCCAGCCCTGCCTCGTAGCGCTTGGCGAGGTCGACCTCCTCTTCCGCCGTGAGCAGCGCGGTGCGGGCCATCTCTCGCAGGTAGAGCTGCACGTGATCGTGCAGCGGCATCTCCTCGACCATCTGGGCCACCGGGGCAGTCACCTTCCTCGGTCCGTGTGGGCAGGACGCGCGCGGCAGCACGCGTGCGGATACGGCCCCAGAAGCCGCAGCGGCGGCGGCGCCGGAGCGTTGACGGCGTTGCAGATCGTCATGCGCGACGTGGGCCTACGCCTTCCCATCAACAGGCGTGACTTCCCCAAAGGGTACGACGACAACCCGGGCTGCTGGCAAGCACTTTCTTTCGGGCCACTGTAGCGCACCGTCTCCGCGGAGTTGCGTTGCTGGTTCGATGCGCACCCGTGCGGGTAGGCATGCTCGTAGGGCGTGGGCGCACGAGGCCGCCCGGTGCGGCGCACACGCCGGTGACACGAGCAGCCGCAGACCCGGGCACGAGGAGAGGACCGCAGCGCATGACGGCACCGCCAGGCCCAGAAGCGGGCAGCGAGGGCGCGTTCGGTCGCCGTCCATCGGTCGGCACCGCCGCCGCTGCCCGCGCCGTCGCGGAGGACGCCAGCGCGCTCGTGCGCGCGGAGATCGAGCTCGCCAAGGCGGAGCTGCTCATCGGCGTCCGCGCCAAGGCCACCGGTGCGGGCCTCCTGGCCGGCGCGGGCGTCCTCGCTGCGCTTGCCGGGCTCGCTCTGCTGCTCGCCCTCGGCTTCGCGCTCGCCGAGGTTGCCGGCCTGCCCGGTTGGGCGTCGGCGTTGATCGTCGCGGGCCTGCTGCTGCTCGTGGCTGCCATCCTGGTGCTGCTCGGCCGCAAGGCGCTGGCCACCCCCATCGACCTCGAGCCGGCCAAGGAACGCCTGCGCGAAGACGTGGAGCACGCGAAGCGCAACCTCGGGAGACAACCGTGAGCGAGCCGACGGCAGGCACCACCACGCAACCCACCGTCACCGCGACCAGAGCGGAGTCGTCCGGCGACGGGCTGGCGGCCCAGGCCGCCGCGGTCGAAGCTGCCAGGGCCCGCTTCGGCCAGGGACTGGCCCAGCTGGAGCACGAACTTCGAGCACAGATCGGCTACAGCGTGGAACGCATCCTCTGGAAGCTCGCCGCCGCCGGCGCCGCGGTCGCGTCCGGCATCGTCGTCCGCAAGGCGCTCACCGCGGGCTGGCGCGCCGCACGCAAGCACGATCCACCGGACGATCCCGCAGCGCAGTCGGCCGGTTGGGGGGAGGCGCTCAGCTGGACCGTCGCCTCGGCGGTCGGCATCGCGGTGGCCAAGCTCGTCGCCGAGCGCGGGGCGGCCGCCGGCTGGGAGAAGGCGACCGGCTCGCCACCCCCGGGCGACTGAGCGACGCGCTACGCGGGCTCGTCCGTGCCGAGCAGTGCCTCGGCCTGCTCGGCGGCGGCAGCCAGCAGCGGGGCGAACGACGCGTAGGCCGTCTGGGCCCCCTTCCAGCCCGGTGGGTCCCCCAGCAGCCGCAGCGGGGCTGCCCTGACGTCGGGACGGGCGCTGGGCGCCACGTCGAGGTCGCTGAGGTCGGCGTCGGCGCGGTCCCAGCGCTGCGGGCTGAGCTCGTCGAGCGCGCTGCGCGTCCGCCGCCCTGCGCCCGACCCCGGGCGGGCTGCCGACAGGTCGCGCTCGCGGAGGGTCCCCGGCGGTGCGTCGTCGCGAGGCGGTGCGACGGTGAGCTCGTCGATCCGGTCCCGGGTCAGTCCTCGTGG
>SKPY01000035.1 GCA_007119305.1 Nitriliruptorales bacterium | reverse complement strand
CGGCGTGGGCGACCGCGGCCGCGCGGGAGGAGCAGCCGAGCCGGGCGTAGATGTTGGCGACATGCCGGTGCACGGTGTGCTCGCTGAGCACGAGCCTGTCCGCGATGTCGCGGTCCGAAAGCCCCTCGGCGACGAGCCGGAGCACCTCGACCTGCCGGGCGGTCAACGGCGCGTCACCGGACCCCGGGTGTGGGCCACGGCTGCTCAGCGCAGCCAGCAGCGTCCTTGCGCGAGCGCTGTCGCCTGCTGCGCCGGCGCTGTCGAGCACGGCGAGCGCGGCCCGCGTCTCGTGTGCTGCGGCCTCCACGCGGTCGAGGGCGAGCAGGGCCCAGGCGAGCTCGACGCGGGTCCGCGCCGCCTCCAACGGGGCGCGGCCCCGGGCCAGGATGTCGATCGCGTCTTCGAAGTGGTCGCAGGCCACCTCATGCTCGCCGACGGCGGCGGCCAGCAGCCCCTCGCACACGCGCGTCGCTGCCCGCAGCGGCTCGGTGCCCACCGCCGCCGCGACCGCCCGCAGCGCTTCGAGCCATGCGGCTGCGGCCTCGTGGCCGCCCCGGGCGAGCTCTGCTCGCACCAGCAGCTCGAGCGCGTCGGCCCGACGCGCTGCCCCGTCCGGCGTCTGCCGCAGCATCCGCTCCAGCAGGTCACACGCGGTGGCCGGGTCGTCGCGCTCGAGACGGACTGCGGCCAGCCCCCGCTGGGACAGGGGGTGCTCGGGTGCCTGCTCGAACAGCTCCGCGGCCTCAGCGATCCGGCCCTGCCGGAGACGGAGCTCGCCCAGCCGCACGAGCGCCTCGGTCCGCCACGCCGGCCGGGTTGCCCCCAGGTCGTCCAGCGCCGCGACCAGCTCCTGCTCGGCTGCGCGCCAGCTGCCGTGCCAGGTGAGGATCGCGGCGTAGTGCGCCCGGCAGGCCCCGGTGACGAAGCGGGCCTGCATCCGCCGGCTGAACGCCGCGATCTGCTCGCACCACTGCGCTCCACGCTCGTAGTCGCGTACCTGCTCACAGGACGAGATGAGCAGGCAGCACGACCACGCCGCCGGGACGAGGTTCTCGTACTCGCCGGCGATCGCGGCGGCGCTCGCTTCATCGAGGCAGCGCATGCCCACAGCGAGCTCACCCTGCTCGACCCGCGCGACCCCCTCGGTGGCCAGGCCGAACATCTCGAGGTCGAACGCCTCGTGCCGGCGGCCCGCTGCGCGCGCCTCCTCGGCCAGCCGGATGGCGGCGGCCAGCTCGCGTCGTCCGAGTGCAGCGTGGGCCTCGAACACCGCGAGCCAGCCGTGCTCCGGGCAGGGCTCCAGGCCGTCGAGCAGGCGGGCTGCGCGGCTGAACCAGCCCGCTGCAACCGCCTCCTCGCCGCGGAACTCGATGTGGTCGTCGCCCAACCACAGCGCCATCCTGGCCGCGCTCCGGCGGTCACCCGCTGCCCGGTACAGGCGGTAGGCCCGCTCGCGGGCATCCAGGCACGTCGCGACGTCCTCCAGCCACCAGGTGGCCCAGCTCAGCCCTTCGAGCGGCTCGGGGCGCTCGCCCCGCGCGAGCGCTTCCTCGAACAGCGCACGGGCCTCCGGCCACGCCCCGCGCGCAAGCGCGGCACGGCCGGCCACCAGCGCGTCACCTGATCGCGGCCGGTCAGCCATGGCCGGATCCTAACCGCGCCACGCGCCCTCACGCCCAGACGCGGGGCACGCGTGCCCGGCCTTGCAGCTGGGTAGTGAAATCCCGTGGTCCAGGACACCCGCGCTCACGTCACCAACGTCCTCGTCATCGGCTCCGGCGGCGCCGGACTGCGCGCCGCGATCGCCGCCTGGGAGGTCGGCCGGGAGGTCGTGGTGCTGGGCAAGCGCCAGCGCACGGACGCCCATACGGTGCTGGCCTCGGGCGGGATCAACGCCGCGCTGGGCACCGTCGACCCCGACGACAGCTGGCAGCAGCACTTCGCCGACACCTACCGTGAGGGCTACCACCTCGGGCACCCGCGCGCCGTCGAGCTGCTCGCGCGCGAGGCGCCCGTCGCGCTCGCCGAGCTCGAGGCGTGGGGCTGCGAGCTCGCGCGCACCCCCGACGGCGCGCTCGACCAGCGCTACTTCGGCGCGCACACCTACCGGCGGACCTGCTACGCCGGCGACTACACCGGGCGGGCGCTGCTCGGCACGCTCGACGACCGGGTCGCCGAGCTCGGCATCCCCGTGCGCGCCGAGGAGTACGTGTCGCAGCTGCTCGTGCACGACGGGCGCTGCTTCGGCGCGCTCGCCTTCCACCTCGGCTCGGGCGAGCGCACGGTCTTCTACGCCGACGCGGTGGTGCTGGCCGCGGGCGGGCACACACGCCTGTGGCGGCGCAGCACGTCCCGCCGTGACGAGAACACGGGCGACGGCATGGCGCTCGCCCTCCAGGCGGGCTGTAGGGTCGGCGACCCCGAGCTCGTGCAGTTCCACCCCACCGGCATGGTGACGCCGCCCGACATGGAGGGTGTGCTCGTGACCGAGGCCATGCGGGGAGAAGGCGCCCGCCTCTACAACGCCGAGGGCGAGCGGTACATGCAGCGCTACGACCCCGAGCGGGCCGAGCTGTCGACGCGCGACCGCGTGGCGCTGGCGAACTACCTCGAGATCGCCGAGGGCCGCGGCACGCCCAACGGCGGGGTCTACCTCGACCTCACCCATCGCGACCGCGACGACATCATCACGCAGCTGCCGCGCATGTACCGGCAGTTCATGGAGAGCGCGATGCTCGATCTGTCCACCGACCCGGTTGAGGTGGCGCCCACCGCCCACTACTCGATGGGCGGCGTGGTCGTCGAGCCCGACAGCCACGCCACGGACGTCGAGGGCCTGTACGCGGCCGGTGAGGTCACCGCCGGCGTGCACGGCGCGAACCGCCTGGGCGGCAACTCCCTGGTCGAGACCGTGGTCTTCGGCCGCCGGGCGGGGGCGGCCGCGGCGGCGTTCTCCGCCTCCTGCGACGTCCAGCTGCGGCAGCGCGCGACCGTCGCCGCCGCCGAGGACGAGCTCTTGAGCCTCGTGACGACGGGGGACGAGTTCGCCAGGCCGCTGCAGCGGCGCCTGCGCGAGGCCATGACCGACCACTGCGGGGTGGTGCGCGACGACGCGGGTCTTGCGGCCGGACTCGAGGTCGTCGCGGACCTGCGCGCGCACCTCGATGACGTCGACGTGCGGCCCAGCGCCGAGGGCTACGGCGACCTCGCCCACCTGCTCGACCTGCGCGCGTCGCTGCTGGCCGCCGAGGCGACGCTGCGGTGCGCGCAGCAGCGGCGTGAGAGCCGCGGCGCGCACAACCGCGCGGACCACCCCGACGTGGACCCCGAGCTGCGCCTGACGCTCACGCTGCGCCTCGCCGACGACGGCGGGCTCGTCCTCGACCGCCAGCCGCTGCCCGACGTGCCCGCCGAGCTGCAGGCGTGGCTGGACGAAGCGGGCGACCTCGACGTCGCCGGGCGCCTGCTCGAGTAGGCACGGGCACGGTCCTTGTCGCTCGCCAGGGTCCTGCGCACGGGCGAATCACCCAGATAGACTCCGGAGGGCCTTGCCGCTGTACTGGGTGCGTCCCGATGCCTTCGAACATCGTCGAATCGGCACGCAGGAGCGGAGCGTGAACGAGAAGCCGACGACGATCGTGGTGACTTCCCGGTCGTTCGGAACCGGTGCTGCCGCTCCGGGGCCGTGGCTCGAGAAGCGCGGGTACCGGGTCGAGAAAGCTGACCACCAGCACGGTCTGGACAACCTCCGCACTGTCCTGCCCCGCGCCGTCGGCTGGATCGCCGGTACCGGCCCGGTCACGGGCGAGCACCTCGACCTCGCACCGCATCTGCGTGTCGTGGCCCGCTACGGCGTCGGCGTGGACGCCGTCGACCGCGCCGAGCTCGCCCGTCGGGCCATCACCCTCACGAACACCCCGGGGGCGAACACGAGCGCCGTCGCCGACCACGCCGTCGGGTTGATGCTCGCGGTCCTGCGCAACACCGTCGCGGGTGACCAGGCGCTGCGCCATGCGGGCACACCACCGCCGCCAGGCCGCGAGCTCGGCACCTGCACGGTCGGGCTGGTGGGGTACGGCGCGATCGGACGGGCCGTCAACCAGCGGCTCCGCGGCTTCGGCGCACGCGCGCTCGCCCACGACCCCTATCTCTCCAGCTCACCTGATGACGGTGTCGAGCTGACCGACCTCGCTGCGCTGGTGCGCGAAGGTGATGTGCTGTCCCTGCACTGCCCGCCTTCGAGGCAGCCCGTGGTCGACGAGCCGCTGCTGCGTCAGATCCGGCCCGGCGCGATCCTCGTGAACACGGCTCGAGCCGAGCTGGTCGACGAGCACGCGGTGGCCGAAGCGCTGCGAGACGGACGGCTGGCGGGTGCAGGTTTCGACGTGCTCGCAGCCGAGCTGACCGGCGCGAGCCCGTTGCTCAGTGCGCCCAACGTCACGGTCACGCCGCACATCGCGGGGCACACGATCGATGCGATCGACCGCATGGGGACCACGGCGGCTGCCGAGGTCGTGCGGGTGCTCGAAGGCGAGCGCCCACACCACCTGGTCCCCGCACCCGGCTGCAGCACCGAGGAGTAGCGCGCCATGCAGAGGACCGGAGAACCGGCCAGGAGATTCGGCTTCGTCGGGGTGACGGGGTCGCGATCGTCCATCAACAAGGTCTTCCCCCGCTGGGCACAGGTGCTGGACCTCGGCCCGGTCGAGTTCGACCCCGTGGATCTGGCCGTCGACGTCGAGCCGAGTGCCTACGTCAAGGTCGTGGACCGGATCGCCGAGGATCCCGCACACGTGGGAGCGCTCGTCACCACGCACAAGGTCAGGTTGCTCGAGGCAGCCCGTGACCGCTTCGCCAGCCTGGACCGCTACGCCGAGCTGCTCGGTGAGCTCTCGTGCATCGCGAAGCGGGACGGGAGGCTCCACGGTTCGG
>SKPY01000280.1 GCA_007119305.1 Nitriliruptorales bacterium | reverse complement strand
TGGCCGTGTGGTGCGTGGCCCGAGCACGGCCGGATCCACCCTAGCGCCGCCCCGGGGGCCGCCCGCACCAGCCCGGCTGTGTCAACCTCGCCTCGGGGCAGGACTCCCGCACGCTGCCAGCCCGAGGGGGTTAGCCGGCGTTCACAGCGGGAAGGTGTGGGGCCTTCAGGGCGATGAGGAGCGTTGATGGCACGCCGTACCGACCCCCCGACCACGCGTGACGCGCAGGGCCGGCTTGTGGCTGACGAGGCCCAGGCCGGACGCGGCCGGGGTGACGACACCGGGGAGCACCGCAAGCGCGGACGACGCGCGCAGCGACCGCAGGAGGTCCCGGCCGCGGGCTGGAAGGACATCGCGTGGCGCGTCAAGGACGCGATCAAGCGCGACCGGGTCGCCCTGGCGTCGGCTGGCGTCGGGTTCTACGCCATGCTGGCCCTGTTCCCCGCGTTGGCCGCGCTGGTGTCGCTGTACGGGTTGGTCGCCGATCCCGATCAGGCCGCCCAGCAGATCGAGAACCTCATGCCCGACCTCGGCGAAGGTGCCGGGGAGCTCATCACCGAACAGGTGCAGGCCGTCGCCGGCGCCGGTCAGGGCGCACTGTCGCTCGGTCTCGCCATCAGCATCCTCGCCGCGCTCTGGACCGCATCGAGCGGCATGAACGGCCTCATGGAGGCGCTGACCCTCGCGCACAACGAAGAGGAGACGCGGGGGTTCGTCAAACGGCGGGCGATCGCGCTCGCGCTCACCCTCGTGGGGATCCTGATCGTGGCCCTGGCGATCGCCTCGATCATCGTGGCTCCGTTGGTGGTGGGGGCGCTCGGCCTGGGTGGCGTGGGCGAGTGGGCCGTCCGCATCCTGCGCTGGCCCGTCCTGGCCGCGTTCCTGGTGCTGGCGCTGTCGGTCGTGTACCGCTACGCCCCCAACCGCCAGGAACCGCAGTGGCGCTGGGTGTCCACGGGAGCCATCATCGCGACGCTGCTGTGGATCGTGGCCTCGATCGCGTTCTCGATCTACGTGCAGAACTTCGGCAACTACAACGAGACCTACGGAGCCTTGGGCGGCATGATCGTCCTGCTGCTCTGGCTGTTCCTGTCGTCCTTCGTGATCCTGCTCGGGGCAGAGATCAACTCGGAGTCCGAGCACCAGACACGCCACGACACGACCAGCGGCGAGCCTCGGCCGATGGGCAGCCGGGGAGCGCACGTCGCCGACGAGCTCGGCGAGTCCAGGGCCTGACCTGCGCAGGCGCCCCGGGCCGACCCGCCCGGGGCGGGTGGCGCGGTGGCGGGTGGGGCTCTGCATGACTGCGCGTCATCGGGACCGGGTACATCGCAGGCACGCACGTGGACGCGATTGCTGGGAGGTGGCGTGCAGCTCGATCGCGCGCGGCTCGGCCCGACGCTGCTCGCGCTCGCCGCGTTCATCCCCCTCGGGTTCGTGCTGTGGTGGTCACTGGCCGGGCCACGACCGGAGCCGCCCGAGCTCGACTGGGCTGCCTTCGGGTTCGAGGTGGAGGAGGCCGGTCCGGGCGAGCGGCCCCCGTTCGAGCCGCTGCACGACCCCAGGTGGATCCGCCGGGAGATGGCAGGCTGGCAGGGCGAGCTCGAGGGCGGGCTCAACGAGCCCCTCCCGCTGCCGGACGGGCGCCACGCCGCGGTGGTGCGCAGCGGCGACGGCAACGCGCTCGAACCGCGCTCCACGATCATCGGGGTCGTCGAGTGGGACCCGGAAGCGCCCGACGAGGCCGTGCGCTGCGCGTTCGGGGAGCCGGTCGCGCTGGACGACCTCATCGACGACCTGCCGACAGACGGCGACGTGCGCGTCGAGGACACCGCGATCGCAGGACGCTGCAGCGAGGACGGCCCGCTGGCCGCGGTCCCTGTCGTGCGCCGCCACACGGTCCCGCTCGGCGCGCTGGAGCGGGTGTTGGGCGTGCACGCAGAGACCGCGCTCGTACCGGAGGCGGTGATCCAGCTCGGGCCCGACGGCCAGGCGGAGCTGCGCGACGAGGTGGACCCGTCGCTCGAGCTCGCGGTCTATCCCCGCGAGGTGGCCCGCGGGGCGCTGACCCACGTGCGCGCTGACAACCCCGCGGCGGAGGTCGGGACGTGGGCGGAGCCCGTCTACCCGGTCGCGGCCGCGGTCGACGGCCGGATCTGGTGGGTGCTGCCCGTCGCGCCGCCGGAGGGGGCGCACGCGACGAGCGGGTACCTGCTGACCCCTGCCGACGAGCTGTCGGGGGACACGTTGAACCCCGTCGTGCTGCACTGGTTGGACGAGCCCGACGAGGGCCCCGACGCCGTGGCCGAGCGTGTGCACGACCTCATCGACGAGCTCGACCTCGCAGACGAGGAAGACGCCAACCCCGCCGTCCGGCTCACCCTGCCCGACCGCGACGACCGCTGGCACGGCCGCGTGATCGCCGAGGGCCGCTCCCTGCGCTTCCGCGTCGAGGCCACGCCCGAGCAGACGTGCCTGCTCACCCCCGACGGCACCGAGCTCGGCTGCCGCTAGGCATGTCCAAGACCGCCTCGACCGCCGTGCGATCTAGATGGTGCCCCGCGCACGAGGGCAGCGGGCGTGTCGCGGATCTGCTGGCGGATGCTCACCGGCTGGCCGATCAGGCTCGGGGTCACCCCTCGGACAGGCGGTAGAGCGGCACGGTGGGCCACGTCACGGACGTGGCGTTGCGGGCGATGGTGGTGAACTCGCTGGTGTAGAAGCGGGCGAACACCTCCTCGACCTCGGGACCTCGGGGGGCAGACGTAATGCGGAAGCGATCCGGGGCACCATCAGGGTCCCCTTCGTTTGTGCGAACACGTGCACGTCCGGTTCTCGGCGTTCAGGCTGGGCGCCCCCTGCTACGGGATCGTTACGACGGTCGGTGGAACGGCGCTTTCCTGCTCAGCTCCTCGCCGTACGCGGACAGCCACAGGGAGACGCCGAGCGGCTGCACGGTGCGGGTGGTGGCGATGACGAGCTCTTCGCCGACCTGCGTGAGGTCGACCTCGGCGCGCAGCCGGTTCCGGAAGGCGGCCACCACCTGATCGGCGTCGTAGCGGTCGCGGTTGAAGCGCCGGTCGACGGCCGTCTGGATGCGGCGCCGCGCGGGCGCGAACACCGCCGCGGCGGCGAGCGTGGCGGAGGCCACGGACAGCTCCGAGCCGGCGCCCAGGGGGGCGAGCAGCCGCGACAGCCCGAGCACCGCGGCGAGGTAGGTGCCGGCGAGCACGCCGGTCAGCAGGGCGTAGCTGACGGTGCGCGAGATGATCCGGTCGATGTCGTACAGCCGGTAGCGCAGCACGGCCGTGCCGATCGCCACCGGCATCAGCAGCACGGCTAACCCGAACCAGCCCGTTGGCAGCGGGTAAGCGACGTCCGCCGCGCCGAGGAGCAGATCCAGCAGGCCGAAGCCGACCAGAACTGCGGCAGCAGCGAGGAACCGCTTCATCTGCTGACGCTCCACGCCGCGGGAGCGCCGCCACCGCACGACGACCGCCGCGGCGACCCCAAGCAGGACCAATCCCACCGTGGTCAACCACGCCACGACGATCGCGTCGCCGAACGGCGCCAGGCTGCCGATCCCGAGCGGGTTGTCCGACAGCGCCTCGTCCCACAGCAGCGGCCCAGGGAGGAAGGCGAACGCAAGGGGATAGGCGTACAGTGCTGCGCCGGCCCAGGCGACGGGTCGCCAGCGCTTTGAGGGCAGCCGGCCATCAGGGAGAAGTAGGGGCAGGAACACGAACACGAGGAACACGGGGATCGACCAGGGCCCACAGCGCGAACCATGCCGCCCACACCGCCGTGGCAGGCGGCTCAGCCGAGACCGCGTGCGCGTGGACTGCGTAGCGTTCGGCCCAGATGGACAGCGGACCACAGGCACCCGCGACGACGAGCATCCAGCCGATGGGGTTGCCCCGTCGACGCTGCGCGATGAGCGCACCGACTGCGAGCAGGCCCAGCCAGGCCAGGATCAGCGGGACGTCCGCGAGCACGGCCCCGCTCACCGCGCTGGCGTACAGGGCCGCGACCGACCCCCCGACTCCGACCATCCCGGTCCCAGCGAGGACTGTCGAGCGAACATGGCGCCCCCTGGCGCCCTGCGGGCCACGTGTGCTCTCGTGGTGGCTCATCGCGGCGCATCCCCCGTGCGGAGCCACAGCGACGCCCGCGCCGGCTCGACCGTCCCGACAGCCGCGGCCCGGGTCGTCGCGACGACATCGGCGAGCTCGACCCGGGGGCGCAGCTGCTCCCGGAACGCGGCCACGACCAGCTCGGCGTCGTAGCGCGTGCGGTTGAAGCGGCGGTCCACGCGTGCCTGGATGGCGCGTCGCGCGGGGCGGAACACGCCGGCAGCAGCGAGCGTGGCAGCCGCTACGGCGACGCCGGTGGCGAGCAGCCGCAGCTCCAGCAGGGGCTGGGCACCGAGCAGCAGCGCCTGGAGAGCGACAGCGACGAACAGCACTGTGCGCAGCAGTCGTCCCTCGCGTCCGGACGGCGGCGCGCTCACCTGGTCGCCCCCTTACGCACCATGTGGCCTGCAAGCCAGACCGAGACCTGCGCGGGCTCCACCGTCCGCCCCGTCACCCGGACGAGGTGGCGGCGGAGCTCCTCGAGCTCGACGTCGTCGCGCAGGCGGGCGCGGAAGGCCTCGAGCTCCCGCTGCGCGTCGTAGCGGATGCGGTTGAAGCGGCGGTCCACGGCCGCCTGGATGCGCCGTCGCGCGGGCGCGAAGACCACCGCTGCGGCCAGCGTGGCGCCCGCGATCGCGAAGTCGCTGTCTGTCGTCAGCGGCGCGAGCAACCGGCCGAGCAGGACCACGCCGCTGACGTACACGCCACCCAGGAAGGCCGTGAGGAGCACGTAGCCGACCGTGCGGCTGATGACGAGGTCGATGTCGTAGAGCCGGTAGCGGAGAATGGCGACAGCGATGGCCGCGCTCAGCGCGACGCCCACCACGATGGACGCCACGGCCTGGATCATCGGGGTGGCCTCGGCGGCCGTCGGAGCGCCGGTCACCTGCCACCACACGTAGCTCAGGGCGCTGCCGGCGATGAAGAGCACGAACAGGCCGGCTGCGAGCAGCAGCCACTTAATCTGCGCGCGCTCCTCGCTGCCGCCCCTCCGGAACCGCAGCACGAGCGACACCGCGCCGAGGAGAAAGCAGACCATGATCCCTGCGATGGGCACGAACAGCGCCGCCTCGCCCGCGGCTCCGAGAGCGTTGACCCCCAACGGGTTCGAGCGCTCCGGGAACGCGAACAGCGGCCCCGGGTAGAGCGCCGATGTCAGCAGGGCGGACACGCCGAGGAGCGTCACCACCCAGGCCAGGGGCCGCCAGCGCCGTGACGGCGGGCGGCCGGTGGGGAACAGCAGGAACAGCAGCGCGGGCACCGGGTAGGTCAGCGTCCACAGCCAGTTGCTGCCCCAGGCCGTGAGCATGCCGCCGGGCAGGGCGCCGGGAGCCGTGTCGAGGGCGTAGCGGGCATAGGCCTCGGCCAGGTTCTGCAGCGGGAAGCCGAGCGCCCCGACCACGGCCAGCCAGCCGATGGGGTGGCGGGGTCGGCGTGCGGCGATGAACGCGCCGATGACCGCGACAAAAGCGAACTGCACCCGGTCGGCGACCTCCAGGCCGTAGGAGGGGAAGGCGGCCTCCTCGGGCCTCGGCGTGTGCCACGTCAGGGTTAGCAGCACGATGCTCGCGGCGGCCACAGCCACGGCGACCGCCCCGAGGCAGACGGCGAGCCATGGCAGCAACCGCCTCACCGTGGCAGCTCCCGCCAGGTGAGCCACAGCGACGCTCGCGCCGGCTGGACACTCGCGATCGCCGCGATCCGGGTGGCGGCGGCGACGTCTTCGATCTCGACCTCATCCCGCAGGCGCGCGCGGAAGCGGGCGACCACCCGCTCGGCGTTACAGCGAGCGCGGTTGAAGCGGCGATCAACCGCGGACTGGATACGACGGCGAGCGGGCGCGAACAGCGCAGCGGCTAAGAGCGTTGCGGCGGCCACCGCAAGCTCCGAGCCGGCGCCGAGCGGGGCGAGCAGCCGGGACACAAGGACGACGCTGACCACGTACACCCCGGCGAGCACGCCCGTGAGCAGCGCATAGCTGACGGTGCGACTGACGAGGCGGTCGATCTCGTACAGCCGGTAGCGGCTGATCGCCACGAGCACGGCCACGGCGACGCCCTGGAGGCTGACGAAGAACGCAACCGGCACGAGCAGGTCGTGGTGCGCCCCGCCGGCCAGCACCAAGCCCGCAGACAGCAACACGGGGAACGGCACGAAGGACAGCGCGACCCAACGCAGCTGACGGCGCTCGACCGGGTGGCCCCAGAAGAGCCGGCGCACGGCGTCGAGCAGCGTCAGCAGGCTGAGCACGGCGAGCGTCCCAGAGAGGATCCCCACCGCGGCTTCGACGACGTCGGCGAGCGCCGGGATGCCCAGCGGGTTCACCAGCTTCGCACCGGCTAGGCCGGCACCGTCGAGCGGCAAGACGGGCCGGACGGCCCACACGACGAGGCTCAGCGCCACGACGCCGGCCAGGAGCGTGGCGAACACCCGCCGCGTACGCGACCGCGCGTGTCCAGTCGGGAACAGGAACAGGAACAGCGGCATCAGTCCGAACGCCGGCACCATCACCCATGCAGCGAGCCAGATGAACAGCGGCCCCGCCGGCACCGGCGCCACGAACGCATGGCGGACTGCCACCGCGTTCGCGAGCAGCCCGAGCGTCACGCAGGCACCGACCGCGTAGAGCACCATGCCGATCGGTTTCCGGCCACGGCGGGCCAAGATGGCGGCGCCGACGGCGGGCAGCCCGAGCCAGGCGGCGCCCCACAGCAGATCCAAGCCCTGCAAACCGAGGCTGCCGACCGGTCGGTTGCCGCTCTCGACGACGGCGGCGATGACGAACATTGACAGGATCAGCGGCAAGCCGAACAAGGGCCAGCGCAGCCCGGGCCGGTCCCTCGCCGCCGCCTCGGGGGCACTCATGAGCGCGTCCTCGCGGCAGCCGCGGGCGCACTCGATGGGGCGCGGGCAGCGCCCCGGGCCCCGTGCTCAGGGCGGCTCGTCATGCCTGTCTGACCCGGCAGCCACAGAGACAAGACCGAGGGTGCCACAGTCGCCCGCGTGGCAGCCTGCAGCTCGTCGGCGACCTGGCCGAGATCGACGGCGCCGCGCAGCCGTGCACGGAAGGCGTCGAGCGCTCGTTGGGCGTCGTAGCGGGCCCGGTTGAAGCGCCGGTCCACCGTCTGCTGGATGCGCCAGCGCGCCGGGGCGAACAGCGCCGCGGCCGCCAGCGTCGCGCCGGCGACCGCGAGCTCGGAGCCGGCGCGCAACGGGGCGAGCAGCCGCGGCAGCGCCAGCACCGCCACCAGGTAGACCCCGACGAGCAGCGCCGAGAGCAGCGCGTAGCTGACCGTGCGGGAAACGAGGCGGTCGATCTCGTACAGCCGGTAGCGCAGCACCGCCACGCCGATGGCCGCGAACAAGGCGTTGAAGGTCAGGGCGCCGAGCAGGGCGTTCACCAACGGCCCGGCGAGGAACGCTACCGCCCCGTTGACCGTCAGCAGCACGGCGCAGATCACCGCCGCGTAGGCGAACCACTTGAGCTGGAGCCGCTGCTGTGGCCCGGCCCGCCTGCGCCGCACGAACAATGAGACCCCGCCGGCGATCACGGCGACGAACAGCCCGCTCACCGCCACGTTGGCGCCGACCTCGACCAGCGTGGCGGCTGCCCCGGTCGCGCCGAGAGGGTTCTCCACCGGCACGACACCCATCTGCCCCGGAAGGAAGACACCGAAGGCGAGCGCCAGAAGACCCAGCCCGGCGACGCCGCGCACGAGCCAGCGCCACCGCGGCGAGGGCAGGCGGCCGTCGGGGAACAGCAGCAGCAAGAAGGGCAGGTGGACGATCACCGCTAGCCACAGGAGGTGGGCTGCCCAGGCAGCCGGCAATCCGAGCGGAAGCGGGTCCGGCCGGGCGATCAGCGCCAACGTGCCGTACAGGCCGGTCGAGGTGAGCGCCGCATCGGTGATGCCGAGCGCCAGCAGGAGCCACCCGTACAGCAGGTCCGGGCGCCGCGATGCCACCACAGCGCCGACGATCGGGGCGCCGAGCAGCCAGAACGCGCCGACGACGTACTCGGCGGCCGACTCGGCGTACGTCGCCGCAGCCAGTCCCGGCCAGGCCAGCGCCGCCGCGATGCTCGCCGCGGCGACGATGAGCGGCACGGCGGCGAGCGGCCAGGCGAGCCACGCGGGCGGGTGGCGCCTCACTGGGCCACTCCCCCAGAGCGCAGCCACAGCGAAGCGCGCGCCGGCTGCACCGCGCGGGCGGCGGCGCTGCCGGTAGCCGCCACCACGTCCTCGAGCGCCACCTCGCCGCGCAGCCGCCAGCGGAACGCCGCCACCACCTGCTCGGCGTCGTAGCGGGCGCGGTTGAAGCGGCGGTCGACGACGTGCTGGATGCGCCGGCGCGCGGGCGCGAACACCGCCGCAGCAGCGAGGGTCGCGGCGGCCACCGTGAGCTCCGAGCCAGCCCCCACGGGGGCGAGCAGCCGCGACAGCAGGATGACGCTTGCCACGTAGACGCCGGCGAGCAGCGCGGTCAGCAGCGCGTAGCTGACCGTGCGGGAAACGATGCGGTCGATGTCGTAGAGCCGGTAGCGCAGGATCGCGAGCCCCGCAGAAAGTGGCAGGAGGCTGATCGCAACGGCGAACGCCACGTCCCCGACCGCCTCAGGCAGCCGCACGCCGGCGAGGTGCAGCCCCTCCAGGACCATCAGCAGGGGCAGCGCCAGGGTTGCGAACGCGAACCACTTGAGCTGCTGGCGCTCCTCGCCCCGCGAGCGGTGGAAGCGAGCGACGAGCGACGCCACTGCGGCGACGACCGAGATGGCGAAGACGAGTCCGGCGATCGCGTCGACGACGCCCTGCTCGGCGACGACGCCAGCCAGGCCCACGGGGTTCGGCACTGAATAGGCGTTACTCACCAACCGCTCGGACAGCGCACTCTGCACCGTGATGGCGGCCACGGCCAGCCCGCCGGTCCAGCCGACGATCCACCAGCGCCGCGACGGTGGGCGGCCCGTGGGGAACAGCAGCGGCACGAAGATGAAGAAGAACCCCATCTGCGGGTACCACGCCCACGTGCTGATCCAGGCGGCCAGCACCCCGGCAGGCAGCGCACCGGGCTTGACGCCCAGGGCGTAGGTGGCGTGCTCCTGGGCGTGGACGAGGACGCCGATGAGCACGAAGATCGCGAGGAACAGCCACCCGACCGCGTTGCGTGGCCGCCGCCGCGCCACCACCGCGCCGATGACCCCGACGGCGAGGAACACGGACAGGATCAGCAGCGACGCTACGAACCCCAGATCAGCGAGCGGCGACGCGTCGCCGTTGCGCGGCGCGAGCAGCAAGGCGCCGGCGACGCCGGCTGCGCCGACGAGCCACAGGGTCAGCGCGACGGCACCCGCTCCTGGCCGCCGCATCACGCCCCACCCCCGGATCGCAACCACAGTGACGCCCCGGCCGGCTGCAGCGTCTGGCCCGCGGCGGCAAGGAGCTCCGCGCCGAGCTGTTCCAGATCCACGGGGTCGCGCAGCCGCGCTCGGAAGGCTTCGAGGCTCTGCTGGGCGTCGTAGCGGGCGCGGTTGAACCGCCGGTCGACCGCCGCCTGGATACGACGGCGGGCCGGGGCGAACATCGCCGCCGCGGCGAGGGTCGCGGCGGCGACGACGAGGTCGCCGCCGGGAGCCACGGGGGCGAGCAAGCGCGACAACAGAAGCACCGCACCGGCGTAGACGCCGGCGAGCACGCCGGAGAGCAGCGCGTAGCTGACCGCACGGCTGACGAGACGGTCGATGTCATACAGGCGGTAGCGGAAGATCGCCACGGCGATCGCGAGCGGCAGCGCGGTGCCCGCTGTGCCCATGACGAGCGGGGCCGCCTCGGCGTGGCCGCTCTCGTACAGCACGGCCATCGTGGCCAGGCCGAGCGCGGCCACGAGCGCGCCGCTGGCGAACCACTTGAGCTGCGCCCGCTCCACGGCTCGGGCGCGCCGGAAGCGGAGCACCACAGCGGTGACTGCGGCAGCGACGCTGGCTGCGACCGCCAGGGCGCCGACGGTGCGCAGCACGTGGAGGAACCCCGCCGCGGCGTCCCAACCCGCCGGATTGGGCCACTCGAAGACCGTCCAGCCGGGGAAGAACGCGTTGCCGACGACGAACGCCGCCAGGCCGGCGGCCGCCAACCAGACCACCGGCCGCCAGCGCTCCGACGGCAGCCGCCCGTCAGGGAAGGTCAACGGCAGCAGCACGAGCACGCCGGTCAGCCCGATGGCCCAGGCCCAGGACGCCACCCACAGCAGCCAGACGGCTGCGGGGAGGTCAGCGGCGGACCAGCCCTTCACCAGCTCCTCGAAGCCGATGCCGGAAGCCTGGACGTACAGCGCCCAGCCGACAGGGTTGCGGGGGAAGTGGACGAGCAGGAGCGCACCGACCAGCGCCGCCGGCGCAGCGACCATGAGCGCCGTGGCGGTCCACACCGACCCGCCGAGTACGGCGCCGGACAGCACCGCCGCCAGGGGCAGGACCGCGAGCACCGCGACCAGCAGCCGGCTGCGCCCTGTCACCGCCCGGCCTCCGGGTCACGCAGCCAGCAGACCAGGACGGCCGGCTGGACGGTGCGCCACGCCGCGTCCTGGAGCGCTGCGGCGATCTCGTCGAGGTCGACCTCGTCGCGCAGGCGGTAGCGGAAGCGCTCGACCTCCCGTTCCGCGTCGTAGCGGGCGCGGTTGAAGTGCCGGTCGACCGCCGCCTGGATGCGCCGGCGCGCCGGGGAGAACAGCGCCGCGGCCGAGAGCGTCGCCGCGGCGACCGCGACGTCGCCGCCGGCACCGAGGGGAGCGAGCAGCCGACCGAAGAGCATGGCAGCGGCGACGTAGGCCACCGCGAGCAAGCCGGACAGCAGCGCGTAGGTGACGGTCCGGCTGGCCAGCCGGTCGATGTCGTACAGCCGGTAGCGCAGGATCGCGACGCCCATGGCGACCGGAACGCCGGCGAGGCCGACCAGCGACGCCCACTCGAAGATGGCGGGCACTTCGCCGGCCACGTTGCGGACCACGACGATCGCCACGCTGCCGATGACCAGCAGGCCGGCATAGGCGATCCACTTCAGCTGGGCGCGCTGCTCCTCGCCGCTGGCGCGGTAGCGGACAACGAGCGAGGCCGCGCCCGCCACCATGCTCGCCGCGACGCCGGCGGAGAGCAGAACCATGAAGCCGCCCCACAGGCCGCTCGGGTCGAGGCGCTCCGGTCCGACAAGGTCCGCCCGCACCGGCCAGACGGCGACCGCGGCCACCAGCGTTGACGCCACGGCATTCGCGACCACCGCCCGCACGACCCACCGCCACGCCGGCGACGCCGGCCGCCCGGTCGGGAACAGCATGAGCACCAAGGCGAAGACGCTCCAGATGCCGAGCCACGGCAGCTCGCCCAGCCATGCCAGCACGGCGCCGAGGGGCGACTCGGGCCGCCTCGCGAGCTCGAGCTCGGCGTACGTCTGGACCAGGCTCAAAGCGAGTGGGAGGCAGCCGAAGAGCAGCAGCAGCCATCCGACCGGGTTGCCGGGCCGGCGTGTGGCCACGACCCAGCCCACGGCCGCGAAGGCGAGGAAGACGACCAGCAGGACGCCCCAGTCCTGGAAGAACACGTCCACGTGCCGGACGCCGAGCACGAGCGCGGCAGACGCGCAGCCGACGGCGCTCGCGAGGGCCGCTGACGCCGTCCACTGGGCTGTCCGCGTCCTCATCGGGCGGCCGCCTGCTCGCGCAGCCACAGCGACGCTGCGGCCGGTGCCATCGTCGTGCGGGCAGTCGCCAGGAGATCGGCGCTCAGCTGCTCGAACTGCACCTCGTCACGCACCCGGGCGCGGAAGCCCACGACGTTGCGCGGCCGGCGCGCCACGATGCACGCCCCGACCAGGGTGAACACCAGCGTCGCCGCGCTCCACACGAGCACCGCCGGGCGCCCGTCGGCAGGTGCGTACCACACCGCGCCGGCGAAGAGGAGCATGGCGGCAGCGGCCAGGACTGCGGCGCCGGCCGTGCCCGGCCGGCCCGCAGACGCCACGCCAGCAGCCCTCTGCATCCCCGTACCCGCTCGCACATGCCCGGCTGGCCGCATGTCGAAAGTCCCGGAGACCGCCCCGTGTGGCTCCGCTGGCGACAGTCTGCCCCGGCGCACGCCTCGTGGGAAGGCCCTGCTGCCAGGCGGCGAGGTGGTGCTCGGGCCGCCATGCCTGCGCGAGCAGGCCGCCGGTGACCAACAGCCCCCCGAACGCCAGCACCGCGACGCTGAGCGCGACGCTGTGCGTGCCGCCGCCCGCCTCGGCCGTGACCCGTATGAGGGTCGTGCCCGCCGCCACGGCGGCGGCCCGGCACTGGCGGCGGCATAGATCGTTCGCCGAGCCCGTGGCACGTGAACGACAGGAGTGCTCACCGTGGTGCCCATGGCTGATCGTCCTCGTGCGCGCCGGCGATCCCTGGCGACTGCCTCGATCCAAGCGCGGCGCCGTTCCGCAACCGTTACGGGCGCCGTTACGGGGTGATGCCGCCTGGGCCCGCCTGGGCATCCGCCCTCGAGTCGTAACGCCTGCCCTAACGGCGGCGGAACGCAACGCCGTGACCGTGGGGTATCCGATCCGACGAAGGGAGCGCTCATGACCGTCGCTGCCACGACCCAGGCGGCGCCTTGTGACCGTGTGATGGTGGGTTGCTTGCGGTCGGCCTGGGGCGAAGGCGAGCGCAGACGCCGGGACGGGTGACGATAGCCCTGCACCTGGGGCCTACACAGGAATGAGGGCCTCTTCGCGCGCGTAGTCGAGGGCGCGGGCGGTGCAGGCGGCGACCGGAACGGCCAGGAACGCTCCGAGCACCCCGAGCAGCACGCCGCCGAGGGTGATCGCGAGGATCACGATGAGGGGGTGCACCGCCGTCGCTCGGCTCATGATCACGGGCTGGAGCAGGTTGGTCTCCAGCTGCTGGACCCCCACGACGAGGGCGAGCACCGCCAGCCCCAGCCACACGCCACCGTCGGCAAAGGCCACGAGCACCGCGACCGCGCCCGATACGACCGCCCCGACGATGGGGAACAGCCCCCCGACGAACACCAGCAGCGCGAGCGGCAGCGCGAGCGGCACGCCGAGCAGCACCAGGCCGAGGCCGATGAACACCGCATCGACGCCGGCGACGAGCAGCTGCCCGCGGAAGAAGTTTCCGAGCGTCGCCCAGCTGCGCACCCCGAGAGCGGCGGCGTGCGGCCGCCAGCGGGCCGGCAGCGTGTCCCGCAGCCCGGTCGCGATCTGCCGACCGTCCTTCAGGTAGAAGAACAGCACCACCACGAGCAGGCCGGCACCGATCAGCACCTCACCGGCAAGCGCTGCCGCGTCGGCGACCTGCTGACCGGGGTCGCCGTTCAGCGTGAGGGCCTGCACCTGCTGGAACAGCGCGTCGAGCCCTTCGAGCTCGATGCCCACCGGGGTGGCGTCGAAGGTGTCGGCCAGACGACGCAGCGCTATGGCGACGCTCTCTGCGAGGGCTGGCAGCTGCGCGGCCATCATCGGGATCGCGAGCGCCAGCAGGAGCACGAGGACGGTGATCGCCGTCGTCGTGAGCAGCGCTGCAGCGAGCGCGGGCGGGACCCCCGCCCGGCCGAGCCGGTGCTGCAGCGGCATGAGCAGCGCGGCCGGGAACAGCGCGAGCAGGAGCGGCACGACGACGAGCCGCACCGGCGAGACGAGCACCACGGCCACCGCCGCCAGCGCCAGCGCGGCTCCGAGAAGGCGACGCCGGCGGGCTGCACGCCCAGCAGAGGAGGTCTGGTCCACGAGTGCGCTCATCTCCCCGGATCAGCAGCCCCAAACGTCCTTGGAAGCGCCGGGCTCGGGCGCGGCCAGGTGCGGCGGATGCCCGGGCGCGGTCAGGCGCGGCGCTGGCCCGGGGGCGGTCAGGTCAGGCGGATGGCCCGAGGCCCGGGGGCGACCCGGCCGACCATGGCGGCCTCGTGACCGCTCGTGCGCAGCTGTTCCACCGCGACCGCCGCGGCCTCGGGCGCGGCGCCGAACAGCAGCCCTCCGCTCGTCTGCGCGTCGGCGAGCAGCACGAGGGTCATTTCGTCGGCGGGGCCGGGATCGAGCACCTCACGCACCCAGTCGAGGTTGCGCCGGCTGCCGCCGGGCACGAGGCCGGCCGCGGCGGCGTCAGCCGCCCCCGGCAGCAGCGGCACGGCCTCCGCGACGACCTCGACGCTCACCTGCGAGCCCTCCACGAGCCGGCGCAGGTGGCCGAGGAACCCGAACCCGGTGACGTCGGTTGCGCCGGTGGCACCCGCGTCCAGCGCGGCCCGGGCGGCCTCGTCGTTCAAGCGGGTCATGGACGCGACGGCTGCCTGCACCGCGGCCTCAGGGGCGCGCCCGGCCTTCAGCGCGGTCGTGATGACCCCCACGCCGAGGGGCTTGGTGAGCACGAGCGCGTCGCCGGCACGCAGCCCGGCGTTGGTGAGCATGCGGTCGGGGTGGACGTCGCCCACGACCACGAGCCCGAACTTCGGCTCGGGGTCGTCGACGGTGTGCCCCCCGGCGGTGACCCACCCGCCCTGCGCGCCGATCTCCTGGGCGCCCGCGAGCACGTCCACGAGGAGCTCGGTGGGCAGGGCGTCGACGTGCCAGCCCACGAGGTTGAGCGCGAGGAACGGCCGCCCGCCCATCGCGTAGACGTCGCTGGCCGCGTTCGCGGCCGCGATGCGTCCCCAGGCACGGGCGTCGTCGACGAGCGGCGTGATGAAGTCGGTCGTGACGACGAGCGCCCGGTCGGGCGCGAGCCGCCACACGGCCGCGTCGTCGGCGGCCGCGGCTCCCACGAGCAGATCAGGGTGGCCGGGTGGGCTCAGGCGGCGCAGGACCTGCGCCAGCTCGCCGGGGGCGAGCTTGCACGCTCACCCCGCGCCGTGGCTGAACTCGGTCAGGCGTCGGGTCTTCGGGTTCATGCTGCGGCCAGTCTAGGGCTGCCGCCCCGCCCACCCGTCACGTGCTGTCCGTCAGGACCCGCTCGGGGTGGGTGTAGACGTTCATCGAGGTGCCGCGCAGGAACCCGACGAGGGTCAGCCCCGCGTCCTCGGCGAGGGTGGTCGCGAGGCTGGTCGGGGCCGAGACCGCCGCGACGGCGGGCAGCCCCGCGACCAGGGCCTTCTGGACGATCTCGAACGCGACGCGACCGCTGACCATGAGCACGTGCCCCGCCAGTGGCAGGGCGTCGTGCGTGTCGGCCCAGCCGAGCACCTTGTCCACCGCGTTGTGGCGTCCGACGTCCTCACGGGCGCAGACGAGCTCGCCCGCGGCGGAGAACACCCCGGCGGCGTGCAGGCCGCCGGTCCGGGCGAACACCGCCTGCGCCGCACGCAGCCGGTCGGGCAGCTCGGCGAGGGTCTCGGCCAGCAGGCGCGTGCGATCGTGGGCCACCCGGCCGACGTGGCGGTGCACCGCGGCGATCGTGGCGGTCCCGCACACGCCGCACGCCGAGGTGGTCGTCGTGGTCCGCCGCCGCTCGGGTGGGACCGGGGCGCCCGAGCGGGTGGCCACGTCGACGACGTTGAAGGTGTGGTGGCCCTCGGCGTCCCGGCCGGCGCAGTAGCGGGCGGTGGCGACGTCGCCGGGTGCGACGACGCCCTCGGCCACGCACCAGCCGACCGCGAGCTCGAAGTCATCGCCCGGCGTGCGCATCGTGACGGTGACGGGTGAGCCGTCGACGCGGATCTCCAGCGGCTCCTCGGTCGCCACCCGGTCGATGCTCGGCGCCATCTGGCCGTCACGGACCGTCACGACACTGCGCCGCACGTCCCGGCCGCGGGTGGCCGGGACCTGGGCTGGCGAGCTCATGAGGGGGCCGCGAGGCGCTCGACGGCCGCGAGCACCTCCCGCACTGCTCGCTCCCGGGCGGCGGGTTCGTCCCCGGCCCCGAGCACGAGACCGACCGCGTAGGCGGCGAGGGGCGCAAAGCGGCGCTCGTGGGTGTGCGCGACCACGCGCGCGAGGTCGAGGACGGCCTCCGCTTCGTCGTCGCCGAGCTCCGGCGTCCCCGCCTCGGCGGCGAGGGCGCCGAAGAAGGCACGGCAGGCGTCGTCGGTCACCCTCAGCCTCCGATGTAGCTCATCTCGACCTTGGGCAGGTCAGCGGTCTGCTCGGTGCGCAGCGACGAGTAGCGGTCCGTGCGCGCCCCCCACACGCCGGTGACCGCTGCAGCGAGCTCGTCGTCGG
>SKPY01000110.1 GCA_007119305.1 Nitriliruptorales bacterium | reverse complement strand
GGCGAGGCGCAGTGGCGGGGGCGAGGCGCGGCGGCGGGGACAGCCGGCGCGGCTAGTGCCGCGCGGGCAGCGGCACGCGCATGAGGTCCTCGGCGGCCACGATCTCACCGTCGAAGACCGTCTCCGCCTCGGCCCGGGCCCGGGCGCCGGCGTCGTCGTAGCGCTGCGAGAAGTGGGTGAGCACGAGCAGGCGCGCGCCCGCGTCGCGCGCGATGGTCGCCGCCTGCGCTGCCGTGAGGTGCCCGTAGGACGCGGCGAGGTCGGCATGCTCGGACAGGAACGTCGCCTCCGCGACGAGCATGTCGGCGTCGGCGGCGAGCTCGAAGGCCGTGTCGCACAGGCGCGTGTCCATCACGAAGGCGAACACCTGCCCCCGCCGGGGGACGCTGACCTCGCCGAGCCGCACCGTGCCTGCGTCCACCTCGATCGCGCCCGTCTCCTGCAGCCGCGTGATGTCGGGACCCTGCACGCCCCGTGCGGCGAGGCGGTCCGGCAGCATGCGCACGCCAGCGGGCTCCTCCAGGCGGTAGCCGAGCGTGTCGACCCGGTGATCGAGGCGTCGGGCGAGCAGACGGAACTCGCCGGTGTCGGCGAGCAGGCCCTCCTCGGCCGGCTTCGAGCGCAGCGCGACCTCCGCCCGCCCGATCACTGCGCCCCGCAGCCGTTCGATGTAGACCGTCCCGCTCGCGGGATACCACAGGTCCACGGGATGGGTCACCCGGTCCATCTCCAGCCGCTGGAGCACCCCCGGCAGCCCGAAGCAGTGGTCGCCGTGCAGGTGGGTGATGCAGATGCGCGTGATCTGGGAGGCGCTGACGCCGGCGAGGCTGAGCTGGCGCTGGGTGCCCTCGCCGGGATCGAACAGCAGCCCCTCGCCGTCCCACAGCAGCAGGTAGCCGTTGTGGTTGCGCGTCTTGGTCGGCACCTGGCTGGAGGTGCCGAGGACGACAAGCTCGCGAGCGCTCATGGCAGGAGCACGGTAGCGACCCCCGGTCCGCCCTACCATTGCCGATGTGCCTGATCTGTTCTGGCAACCGTCCCTGCTCGACGGCGGCGACGCCGCGACCGAGTTCGTCTTCGACCCGGCGTTCGACGGGGTCACCCGGCGCGAGCTGGAGCATGGCGCCTGGGTGGAGCATGCGCCCGGCTGGGTCAGTGGAGCCGACGCGCTGTTCGACGCGCTCCTCGCGGCGGTCGACTGGGAGCAGCGCGAGACCAGGATGTACGACCAGCGGGTGCGCGAGCCACGCCTGACCGCCCGCTACCGCCTGCGGGAGACCGAGCCGCCGCTGCCGGTGCTGGGCGACATGGCCGCGGCGCTGTCCGAGCGCTACGGCGTGGCGTTCACGTCGGTGGGCTGCAACCTCTACCGCGACGGCGCCGACTCGGTCGCCTGGCACGGCGACCGGGTGGCGCGCGAGCTGCCCGAGGCGGTCGTTGCGCTCGTGTCCCTCGGCGAGCCGCGGCCGTTCAAGCTGCGGCCCAAGGGCGGCGGGCCGAGCGTCGGGTACGTGCCCGGCCGCGGCGACCTGCTCGTCATGGGCGGTTCCTGCCAGCGCACCTGGGACCACGCCGTGCCGAAGGTGCGCCGTGCGGGCCCCCGCATGAGCGTCCAGTTCCGCCACGCCTACGACCGCTGACCCGGGCTGGAGGAACGGGCGGTGTGCCTCGGATCCTGGCACGCCCGCAAGCAGGGTGAACCGCAGCCTCGAAGGTGGGTTGGAATCCGTGCAAAGGCCGTAAGGCCCGCTGCCGGGGGGACGTTCGGCGGCTACTATCTATTGGCCAGGGCTTTCGAGCACCCGGACGGCACCTCGGATCTGTGGGGGGAAGGAGCCGACTCCAGCCGGGCATCGAGCGCTCCCACGGGCGGATGTCCTACCTCGGCACCCCCCGGAGCCCCGCTTCTCCCCCAGGCGGGGCTCCGCGCGCGGGTGCTGTCACCGGTAAGCGCAGCCCGGCGCCACACGCCCCACCGCCGCCGGCCAGCCCCCCTCGCCTCAGCGACGGTCGGGCAGGAAGGGGAACTGCGCGCGGACCTCGGCGACGTAGTCGGCGTCGATGTCGGTGACGAGCAGCGCCTCACCACCCGCCGCGGCGGCCCGCACCTCCCCGAGGGGGTCGAGGATGCGGGTGTCGCCCGCATAGGACAGCTTGGTGCTCCGGCCGCCTTCGCCCACCCGGTTGACCCCGATCACGTAGGCCTGGTTCTCGATCGCCCGCGCGTCGAGCAGCGCGGTCCAGTGCCGGCGGCGGGGGGCTGGCCAGTTCGCCGGGACGAGGTAGCAGTCCGTGCGTTGCGCGGTGGCCCAGAACTCGTCCGCGAAGCGCAGGTCGTAGCAGACGAACAGCGTCACCCGGACGCCGTCCACCTCGACGGTCACGAACTCGTCGCCGGCGGCGAAGTGCTCGTGCTCGCCGGCGTAGCTGAAGGGATGGATCTTGCGGTAGCGGTGCACGGTCCCGTCAGGCGCGACGAGGCAGCAGGTGTTGTAGGGCCGGTCGACCTCAGCGGGCTGCTCCGGCAGCGAGGCGCACACCCAGACGTCGTGCGTCTTCGCCTGCTCGACGAGGAAGGCCACGCTCGGCCCGTCGACGGGCTCGGCGGTCCGCTCCGTGCGCATCGAGAACCCCGTCGAGTACATCTCGGTCAGCACGACGAGGCGGGCGTCCGTCGCCGCCGCGGCGGCGATCTGGGGGGCGAGCCGGGCGAAGTTCGCCTCGGGGTCCTCCCACACGATGTCGTGCTGAAGCGCTGCGACGCGCATGCGCGGCCCTCCTCGGCCCTCGCGGTCCTGCCTTCCTGAGAGCCTACGTGCCCCGTCCCCGCCGCGCGGCGCCGCGGCCGTGCCGGCGCGCGCTCGTCTGACGCGTGCGGCAGGTCACGCGTGCGTGCCGGCGCGCAGGCGCTGCACGCCATCGTCGAGCACCGCGTCGGTCTTGCAGAACGCGAAGCGCACGAGGCCGCGTCCGCGCCGCGGATCGAGGTAGAAGCCGCTGCAGGGCACCGCGGCGACGCCGAGCTTCGCGGGAGCGTCGAGGCAGAACGCCACGTCGTCGTCGTAGCCGAGCGGGGCGACGTCTGCGACGACGAAGTACGAGCCGTGCGAGGGCAGCGGATCCAGGCCCGCCTCGGCGAGCCCGGCCGCGAGCCGG
This sequence comes from Nitriliruptorales bacterium, assembly GCA_007119305.1. Lineage (GTDB taxonomy): Bacteria > Actinomycetota > Nitriliruptoria > Euzebyales > Egibacteraceae > SKPY01. The sequence goes on along the minus strand of SKPY01000110.1, from coordinate 1,785 downwards.
TCCCGGCGCGCGCGGAACGCGTCGGCCTGGGCGTCGAAGAACGCGTCCTCGAACGTCAGCGCCTGTGTGATCGCGTGCTGGAACGGGGTGCCGTTGGTGAACGTGAGGAACTGCTTGGCCGTGCGGACCGCGCGCGTGAGCTCCGGCGGCGCGCAGAACCAGCCGATCTTCCAGCCGGTCACGGAGAACGTCTTCGCCGCCGAGGAGATCTGCACCGTCCGCTCCTGCATCCCCGGCAGGCTCGCCAGCGGGGTGTGCGAGCCGTCGTAGACGAGGTGCTCGTACACCTCGTCGGTGAGCGCGACGAGGTCGTGCTCGAGGCAGCAGGCCGCGATCGCCTCGAGCTCCGTGTCGGTGAACACCTTGCCCGTCGGGTTGTGGGGGCTGTTCACCACGATCGCCCGGGTGCGCGCGCTGACCGCGGCCGTGAGCTCCTCGGGGTCGAACGTGAACCTGGGGGGCCGCAGGGTCACCGGCGTCGGCACCGCCCCCGCCATCCGCACGCCGGCGACGTAGGCGTCGTAGTAGGGCTCGAGCAGGAGCACCTCGTCGCCGGTGTCGCACAGCGCGAGCAGGGCGGCCGCCAGCGCCTCGGTGGCGCCTGCGGCGACCGTCACCTCGCTCTCGGGATCCCAGTCCAGCCCCCAGAAGCGGCGCTGGTGCTCGCTGATGGCCTGACGCAGCGGGGGCAGGCCGTTGCCGGGCGCGTACTGGTTGTGGCCCTCGCGGATCGCGGCGATCGCGGCCTCGGTGACGCGCGGATCGGGGTCGAAGTCGGGGAAGCCCTGGCCGAGGTTCACCGCGTCGTGCTCGACGGCGAGGCGGCTCATCTCGGCGAAGACGGTCACCCCGAGGCCCTGCAGGCGGCTGGTCAGGTGCGGCAGACGCTGGTCCATGCTGGCCCTCTCTCGTGTGCGAGCGTCCTGGTGGCGAGGCGGGCTCGCTGTGAGGATTGCAGGGCCCGCCAGGACCGGCAACCGCCCGCGTCAGGCGTCCCCGCTGGGGTTCGGCTCGGCGGGGACGGACGGCTCGGCGGGGACGTCCATGCCCAGCTCCTGCTCGAGCCGTGCGATGCGGCGGCGCAGCGCCTCGACCTCGTCGCTGAGCTCGCGGATGCTGGGCAGGGGCGTCCGCGGCGCCGCGGTGCTCCCGGCCCGGTCGACGCTGTCGGCCACCTCCACCGGCGCGTCAGCCCCCGACAGCAGATGCCGCCACCGGGCCTGCTTCTCGCCCGGGCGCCGCTCGAGCCGTTCGACGAGGCCGCGGTCGGCGAGGTCGTCGAGCGCCGCGTCGAGGTCGGCGGCGGCGGCAAACGCTTGCAGGCGCTCGCTGCGTGCCCGCAGCTCGCCCGGTGTCTGCGCGCCGCGCAGCATGAGAACCGCCAGCACCGCCAGTGGTCCGGGCGCGAGGCCGAGGGTGTCGGCGAGCCGGTGCGCGTGCTTCTCGGCGCGTTCGCCCTCCCGACGCACCCGCTTGGCGAGGCCCTGTTCGCGCAGCCTGATGAGCGCAGGGCGGACGACCGCCTGGTCGTAGGACACGACCGGGTAGCGGTTCGTCGTCTGATTGCACGCGGTGATGAGCGCCTTCTCGGTGAGGGGGTAGTGCTGTGGGGTGGCCAGCTGCTTCTCGGCGAGGCAACCGAGCACCCGCACGTCCTCCGGTGTGAGCTCCTCCATGACCCGAGAGGGTACGCGTGTAGAGGCTGGCGGTCAGCCGCGCGTCGCCCGGAGCCGGCCTGCGCGCCGGGGGCGGCGCAGGCCCGCCGCGTGCAGGCGCCGCACCAGC
>SKPY01000104.1 GCA_007119305.1 Nitriliruptorales bacterium | reverse complement strand
GCACATGGCGATCTCGTTCGAGCTCACTGCAGAGCAGGAGGAGCTGCGGCGTCTGGTTCGAACCTTCGCACGGGACAAGGTGGCCCCCCGCGCCCGGGAGCTCAACGAGCGCCGGGAGTTCCCCACCGACCTCGTGCTCGAGATGGGCCGGATGGGGCTGTTCGGCCTGCCGTTCCCCGAGGAGCACGGCGGCTCGGGCGGGTCCTACATCGACCTGTGCCTGGCGATCGAGGAGCTCGGCCGCGTCGACCAGTCCCTCGGGATCACGCTCGAGGCCGGCGTCGGTCTCGGGGCGATGCCGATCTTCCGCTTCGGCTCGGCCGAGCAGAAGCGTGCGCTGCTGCCGCCGCTCGCCCGGGGCGAGCGTCTCGCGGGCTTCGGGCTCACCGAGCCCGGCGGGGGCTCCGACGCCGGCGCGCTGCGGACCCGGGCGGTGGCGGACGGCGACAGCTGGGTCATCAACGGCTCCAAGCAGTTCATCACCAACGTCGGTACGGACATCAGCGACTTCGTGACGATCACCGCCGTCACCGACCCTGGCGAGGGCGGCCGCCGCCGCGAGATCACGAACTTCGTCATCCCGACGGGCACGCCGGGCTACACGGTCGGGGCGGGCTACCAGAAGGTCGGCTGGCACGCCTCCGACACGCGCGACCTGTACTTCGACGACTGCAGGATCCCCGCGGACCACCAGCTCGGCGAGCGGGGCCGCGGGTTCGCGAACTTCCTCGCGATCCTCGACGAGGGCCGCATCGCGATCTCGGCCCTCGCGGTCGGGCTCATCCAGGGCTGCGTCGACGAGTGCGTGCGCTACGCGCAGGAGCGGGAGGCCTTCGGTCAGCCGATCGGCTCCTACCAGGCGGTCGCGTTCATGATCGCCGACATGGAGGCGTCGGCGGCCGTTGCGCGCACGGCCTACCTGCACGCCGCCTGGCTCGCCGAGCAGGACAGGCCCTTCAAGAAGCAGGCCGCCGTGGCGAAGCTCGTCTCGACCGAGGCGGCGGTCACCGCCGCACGCAACGCCTGCCAGGTCTTCGGCGGCTACGGGTTCACCACGGAGTACCCCGTGGGCCGCTTCTACCAGGACGCGAAGATCCTCGAGATCGGCGAGGGCACGAGCGAGGTGCAGCGCATGCTCATCGCACGCGACCTTGGCCTGCCGCACTGACGCTCCCCACGCGCTGCTCCTCGGCAGGGGGCTGGCTGTCGGTCCGGGCGCTGTCGTCGGCGCACCCGGGGACCAACGGGCCGGCTGCCACGAGCGCACGGAACGCTGCGGGCGTGACGGGTCGGGAGAAGAGGAAGCCCTGACCGAACCGGCAGCCGAGCAGGCGCAGGAGGCGCAGCTGCTCGGGTCGTTCGATGCCCTCGGCGACGGCGCGCAGATCGAGGTCGTGGCACAGGTCGAGGATCGTGCGGACGAGCGACTGGCCGGCGCTCGGTCGCTCCAGGCCGTCCACGAACGTGCGGTCGATCTTGAGCACGTCCACCGGCAGCCGGCGCAGGTAGGCAAGCGACGAGTAGCCGGTCCCGAAGTCGTCGATCGCGAGGTTCACGCCGATGGCCTTGAGGTGCGCCATCCGCTCGGCGGCACGCTGCGGATCGCGGACGAGCACGTTCTCGGTCAGCTCCAGGGTCAGCAGCTGCGGGGCGATGCCCGCGCCGCGGACGGCCGCGCGGACGTGCTCGACGAGCTCGGGGTCGTCGAGCTGCGGGGGCGCGACGTTCACGGTGACCCCGACCGGCCGCTCGCTGGGGAGCAGGTGCGCGCAGGAGCGGGCCTGCACGCAGGCCTGGCGCAGCACGACGTGGAAGAGCTCGTCGAGCAGGTCCTCCTCCTGCGCGAGGGGAATGAACGCGTCGGGACCGAGCAGCCCGTAGTCGGGGTGGCGCCAGCGCACGAGCGCCTCCGCGTTGCGGATCTCCAGGGTGCGCAGGTTCACGATCGGCTGGTAGCGCACCTCGATCTCGCCCCCGAGCAGCGCGCCGGCCAGGTCGGCCCTGAGCCGGTTGCGCACCTCGATGGAGGCGTACGTGGCGGAGTCGAAGATCTCGAAGCCGGCCTTGCCCTTGCCCTTCGCCACGTACATCGCCAGGTCCGCGCGCCGCAGCAGGTCCGCCGCGTCCTCGGCCCCGCTGTCGGCGATGGCGACCCCGATGCTCGCCCGGATCCGGAGCTCCTGCGCCCGGCCGTGCGCCACCTCGCCGATCTCGCGGAGCAGCTGGCCTGCGAGCTGCGCTGCCTGGGAACGGCCGCCGGGCACGTCGGTGACCACGGCGAACTCGTCGCCGCCGAGCCGGCAGACCGTGCCCTGCCCGTCGAGCGCGGCGTCGAGGCGGGCCGCCAGGTCGATGAGCACCTCGTCGCCAGCGGCGTGGCCGAGGCGGTCGTTGATGGTCTTGAAGTTGTCGAGGTCGATGAACAGCAGCGCGACCCGCCGACGGCCGGGGTCCGCGAGGGCGGCCCGGACCGCCTCGAGGAAGTGCGCGCGGTTGGGCAGGTTCGTGAGCGGATCGTGCATCGCCTGATGGCGCAGGTCGTCCTCGAGCGCCTTGCGCTCGCTCACGTCCCGGCAGTTCAGGATGATCCCGTTGATCCCGGGCTCGTCCAGGGCGTGCGTGCCCGTGACCTCGGAGTGGCGCCAGCTGCCGGAGCGGTGGCGCAGGCGGAGCAGGACGACCCGGCGCTGGCGTCGGATGGACACGGCGTCGAGGAAGTCGTCCCAGCGCTCCGCGTCGTCGGGATGCACGAGGTCGGCGAAGCGCCGGTCGCGCAGCTCCGTCGGCGGGTAGCCCAACACGCGTCCTGCGGCGGGGCTGGCGTAGACGACCGTCGTGCCGACGTCCATGACCGCGATCACGTCGGCGTTGTTCTGCACGAGGGAGCGGAAGCGACTTTCCGACTCCCGCAACCCTTGCGTCAGGGTCAGCGTCTCGAGGGCGAGCGCGACCTGCGAGCCGAGCGCCGCGAGCGCCGCCGTCGTGTCGGCGGGCACCGCCGGGTCAGCGACGGCGATCAGGCCGCGCACCTGCCCATGGGCGAGCATCGGCACGACGAGGAGCTGTGGCGCTTCGAGGTCGTGGCGCACGAGCTGCCCGTCGAGTGGCAGCTCTCTGGTGACCAGGGGCTCGCCGGCCTCCAGCGCCTCGCGCAGGCCCGGGCCGAGCGCTGCGTAGGGCAGCTCCAGGCCCGCCGCCGCGGGCAGCTCGCCGGTGACGGGGCCCACCGTGAGGCAGACGTCCTGGCGCAGCGCGACGGCGATGCCGGGCGCGCGGACGTCGCCCGACAGGACCTGGCTCACGGTGCCGAGGGCCACCGCCGCGATGCTGTCAGGGCTCGTCGGCTGGAGCAGGGCGGCAGACGCCCAGGTGAGCGCGTGCCCGTGGCGCGCCGCGCGGTCGTGTGCCGCGAGGCGGGCGCAGAGCAGCTGGGCGAGCGGGCCCGCGAGCAGGATGACGGCGGTGCCCACAGCGGTCTCGGCCGCGTTCCAGCCCTGGGCCACCGGCAGCCGGCCCCCGGCGCTGGCGGCGACATACGCGCCGGCCGTGCCCGCGGCGAGGAGCACCGCCCGGCGCTGGGGCCCCCACAAGGCGGACCAGGCGGACGTGGCGGCGAACAACGGCAGCGCGCCGAGCGGCGAGCCGAGCGCGACCCCAGCGATGACGAGGCCGATCGGCGTGACCGCGACGCTCCCCGCGCCGAGGCCCTGCCGCAGGGTGGTGGCGAGCCAGAGGCCGGCCAGGAGCACACACGCGGTGATGCCGGCAGCAACCAGCGCCGGCGGGCTGTGCAGGTTGCTCGTGATGACGGGCAGCGACAGCGCGAGGCTCGCCACCGCCACGCCCAGGCCGAGGCGACGCAGCCACTCGACCAGTCCGTGGGGCTGCTCACGCAACGCCCCGCGCACGTGCTGGGTCCTGTTCATGGCGCCAACCCGGCTTCGCCCCCTTGCTCCGCGGCCCCTGCTGCTCGAGTGTCGGCAGGACCCCCGGCCGGGTTGAGCGCCGGCGCGCTGACGCGAGGCCTCAGCCGGCCGCCACGACGAACGCCTGCGTCGCAGGGTCGAACACGGTGACCGTCTGGCTGCCGAGGTCGAGCAGCCAGCCGTGCAGGGTGAGGTCGCCGGTGCGGCGACGCTCGTCCACGAGGGGATCGGCGGCCAGACGGTCGAGCGACAGCAGCACGTTGCGCTCGGCGGTCACGCGCAGCCGCGCCGCCGTGTCGAGCTCGTTGCTGCGCTCTGCCGGCAGCGCCGCCGGGCGGGCGTGCTCGATCCAGCCGGCGAGCTCGTGCAGGTCCGGCGGCACCCCGTCGTAGAGGGCCGCCATCGCACCGCAGCCCGTGTGGCCGCACACCACGACGTCGCGCACCTCGAGGACGGCGACCGCGTACTCGACCGCGGCCGCCGTCGGGTCCGCAGGTCCCTGCGCCACCCGGCGCGCGGCGCGCTCGAGGGGTGCCACGATGTTGCCGACGGTGCGCACGATGAACAGCTCGCCCGGTCCGCTGCCGGTCAGCAGGCTCGGAACGATGCGGCTGTCGCTGCACGCCACGAACAGCACCGAGGGGTGCTGGCCCTCGTCAGCGAGCTCGCGGAAGCGGTCCGCGTACACGCCGAGGTCCTTCCCGCGGACGTGCTCGAGGCGCTCGAGCAGCTCGCGGGTCACGGCAGGGTCGCGGTCGGCATGCTGGTCAGCGCTCCGGGTCGGCGGTCTCGCGCTCGTCGCCGGTGAGGGCGCGCAGCTGGGGCACGCCCTCCTCGGGTCCGGTGACGAGCAGCCTATCGTCGCCTTCGAGCCGCTGGCCGGCCCGCGGGCGGTACACCCAGCGGCCGCCGCGGTGGATCGCCAGGACGTGCATCCCGGTCTCGGTCTCCAGCGACAGCGCGCGCAGGCTGCGGCCCTCCGCGGTCGAGCCGGCGTGGACGACCGCGTCGCTCACGATCTCGTCGG
>SKPY01000379.1 GCA_007119305.1 Nitriliruptorales bacterium | reverse complement strand
TGCTGTCGGATGTCGCCACCAAGGCCGAGGTGGTGCTCGGCGGGTTCTTCGCCGAATCCGGGCTCGACGAGCGGTTCGCCCCCATCTACGCACACGCGCTCGTGGGCATGGTCGTGCGCGTCGGGGCGTGGTGGGCCGACGTCCGCCAGCCGCACAAGGAGGTCGTGGCAAGCCACCTCACCGCGCTGTGCTACGTCGGCCTGTCGCGCCTGCCCCGCGATCCGACGCGGGACGTGCGCGGCAAGCCGCGGCCACGCACGGCCGAGAACGACGAGGCCTAGCCGCGCTCGAGCGCGTCCACGTAGTCGGCCAGCTCCCCCAACGTCAGGCGACCGGGGTGGCGGGCCACGACCGTGCCGTCGCCGTCGACGAAGACCCAGAACGGGGTGCCCCGGGCCCCGTAGGCCTCGCTGGCGGTGAGGTCGTGGTCGACGAGCACGGGGCCCTGCCAGCCCTCGTCGGCCAGCCAGCGGTCGGGCGGCCAGTTGGGCCTGGCGGGGTCGTGCTGGGTGCTGACCGCGACGAGGTCGACACCGCTCGGCAGGTTGCCCTCCTCGACCCACTCGACGACCTCGGGTACCTCTGCCTGGCAGTGCGGGCACCAGTGCGCGAGGAAGCTGAGCGCCTGGGGCTGGCCGGTGCCGCCGATCTGCACAGGCTCGCCGTCGGGGTCGTAGCCGGTGATCTGCGGTGCCCTCGACCCGACCGCAGGGTCCTCGGCGCCCTGCTCGGCAGGGGGTGGCGGCAGCGACGGCGCCTCACCAGAGACCTCCGGAGCCGGCACGCCGAGCGTGGCGTCGGCTCCACGCACCATGAACAGGGCGGCGGCGACGATCGCGCCCACGACGAGGAGCGCGAGCAGTCCCACCCGCGCACGGCGGAGCATCTGCTGGCGCTTGGCGGCGGCACGCTCAGCGGCGATCCGCTCTGCCCGGCGCGCCTTCTTGCGTTCGCGTTTGGTGTTCGTGGCGTTCACGGGGCGATCGTCCCTTCTTCGGTCTTGGTGGTGCGGGGGGCGCGCGCGGCAAGTCGGACGAGGAGCGCCACGACGAGCACGAACGCGAACACGGTCCCGGCCATCCACGGGATCGTGATGAAGCCGAACTGCTGCACCCAGATCGCCGAGCACGGCACCGACGGGTCGCACATCCCGGCGTCGAGCGTGGGCAGTCGCTGAATGAGCACATGGTAGATCGCGATGGGCAGGCCCAGTGCGGCCAGCGGCACGACCTGCTGCCAGATGTGCCGCCCGGGCAGCCTGCCCGGCTCGACCCGCAGACGCCGGACGTGGCCGACGAGTGCGAGCGTGGCCAGGACCGCGATCGGGTAGGCGAAGATGCGCTGGAACCAGCACAGGTCACACGGCACGAAGCCGGCGATCTCCGAGTAGTACAGGCTGCCGAGCGTGGCGACGCCGCTCACGGCGGCGATCGCGCCGAGGCCGTGCGCGCCGACGGTCCGGGCCACCAGGGGCGGCACGGTCCCGCCGCGCCAGACGATCAGCGCCAGGCCGAGGCCGGCAACGACGGCCACGCCGACGAGCAACGTCAGCAGGCCGAACAGTGCGGTGAGAAATGGCGTCATCAGTGGCAGGGGCGGGGTCGTTGTCGGCGCACGCCCTACCCGCACCCCCTACCGTAGCCGCAGGTGTGTTGCCGTGGCAGCAGACCGGGACGCCGTGCGTGGGCTGCCCTCAGGCCGCCGCGGCGAACTGCCGCGGGTCGACGTCCTCCAGGCTGTCGATCACCACGTCGGCGCCATCCAGGCGCTGCCCGGGCAGGGACGGGCAGCCGACCACCCAGAGCCCGGCGGCGCGGGCGGAGGCGACCCCGACCGGCGAGTCCTCGAACGCCACGCTGCGCTCAGGGTCCACCCGCAGGCGCGCGCATGCGGTCGCGTACACGTCCGGGGCCGGCTTCGGTGCGGGCACGTCGTCCACGGTCACCACCGCGTCGATGTGCCGGGCGAGGCCCGAGGCACCCAGGGTCAGGTCCACGAGCGCGCGCCGGGAGTTCGTCGCCACCCCCAGCGGCAGCCAGCCGGCCAGGGCACGGACGAGCTGCGGGGCGCCGGGGCGCGGCGGTGCCCCGGCGCTGAAGCTGTCGAGCGTGGCCTGTTCGAGCCGCTGTTCGAGGCCGTCGAGGTCGTCCACCCCGAGGTGGGCGGCGAGCGCTTCGGCGGCGTCGCGGGGGCCCTTGCCGAGCATCAGTCGCTGCATGGCCGGGTCCCAGCGGTGCCCGAGGTCGGTCACGACCCGGGCCTCGGCGCGTGCCCACAGGCCCTCCGAATCCACGAGCAGGCCGTCGAGGTCGAAGACCACGGCTTCGGGGACGAACGGGGGGCGGGCGGTCACGCCAGCCAGCGTACTGCGTGCCGGCGGCACTCGACTCGGCTGACACCGCCCCCGCGGCCCGGGACGGCCTCAGCCGGTGCGCGCGACCTCGCGCTCGCGCTGGCGCGCACGCTTCTCCTCGTAGCGGGTGGCCAGCGCGTCGAGCCCGTCGAGGAAGGCGGCGAGCTCGTCGCGCGCCCGCTCGGCATCGTCGTCGAGCCCCTCGATGTCGAACACCCGCCAGTGGCGCAGCAGGGGCCAGATGACGTCGTCGTGGTGGACGCGCAGGTCGTAGATGCCCGCCTTCGCGATCTGCACCGCGCGGCGCTGGAAGTCGCGGATGGGCGTGCCTGGCATCTCGAAGCCCGCTACCTCCGCCGCGATCGCCTCGACCGTGCGCGAGGGGTCCACGCGGAGCGCCGCGTCGAGCATGTCGCGGTAGAAGACCATGTGCAGGTTCTCGTCGGCGCTGATGCGCGCCATGATGCGGTCGGCAACGGGGTCCTGGGAGTAGCGGCCCGTGTTGCGGTGGCTGATCCGGGTCGCGAGCTCCTGGAACGCCACGTAGGCCATTCCGCGGAGCGGGTCCTTGCTGTCCCGGTCATAGCCCTGCTCCATGGCCCCCATGCGGTCGTCCTCGAGCTGGACGGGGTCGACGCCGCGGGTCACGAGCAGGTAGTCCCGCAGGACGATGGAGTGCCGGCCCTCCTCCGCCGTCCAGCGATGGATCCAGTTGATCCACGCCCCGTCGCCGTGGGCGAACATCTCGTGGATCTCCCGGTGGTAGCTCGGAAGGTTGTCCTCGGTGAGCAGGTTGACCTCGAACGCGGTGCGCGCCACGCCCTCCAGCCGGGAGTGGTCGGGCGTCCAGGGTTCGGCGTCGTCGAACCAGTCCCCGTACGAGCGGCCCTGGCTGTAAGGCACGTACTCGTGGGGGTACCACGGCTTCGCCATGGTCAGGTGACGCTCCAGGTACTCCTCGGCCTTGGGCTCGAGCTCGGCCAGCAACGCTTGGTCGTTCAGCCGCGGCACGGCGGTCCTTTCGCTAGGGGGTTACTGCTACGTCACCGTAACCTACGGGCGCGTAGCATAAACGTCGTAGCAGAGACGTCAATGGGGCCGCCAGCGGTCTTGTCGGCGTGTCCTGCTAGCCTGCAGTCGCCACCGCAGCGAACGGCGAGAGGTCAGTCGTTGAGCAAGCTCATCCTCATCCGCCACGGCCAGTCGACCTGGAACGCGCAGAACCTCTTCACCGGTTGGGTCGACGTGCCGCTGTCCGAGGCGGGGATCGCCGAGGCCAAGCAGGGCGGCGAGCGCCTCGTAGCGCAGGGCTTCCGCGTCGACAAGGCCTACACCTCGACCCTGCGGCGCGCCATCGACACGGGCCGCATCGTCCTGGAGGTGCTGGGCCAGGGCGACCTCGAGCAGGAGCAGGCCTGGCAGCTCAACGAGCGCTTCTACGGCGCGCTCACGGGCCGCAACAAGGCGCAGACCGCGGAGGAGTTCGGGGCCGAGCAGGTGCATCTGTGGCGGCGCAGCTACGACGTGCCCCCGCCTGGCGGGGAGAGCCTCAAGGACACCGCCAACCGCACGATCCCCTACTTCGAGGACGTGATCATCCCGGCCACGCGCGAGCACGACGTCGTGCTCGTGTCGGCCCACGGCAACTCCCTGCGTTCCATCGTGAAGGATCTCGACGACCTCGACGACGATGCGGTCACGCGGCTCGAGATCGCCACCGGGGTACCGATCATCTACGACCTCGAAGGCGGCGAGCCCGTGGGCAAGCGCATCCTCGGCTAGCGCCGGCGCCCTGTCGCGACGGTGGCGTGCGGTCAGGACTTCGTCGCGCGGCGGTGCCGGTGGCCGCAGGACAGGCAGCGGTGCCACAGCTCGCCGGCGTCCTCGGCCAGCACTCCGCCGCCACGTTGACACCGCGGACAGGGCACGGACGAGGTCCACAGGTCCGGTCGGGTGCTCGCGCCACGCCAGTCCCCCGCACGCCCGGTACGCGCATGGCGGCGGACCGCCGCGACCCACAGGGCGACGAGGCCGGCGCTCGCCGCCAGCCCCGCCCAGATCAGCTGTCCACCGTCGATCACCGCTAGCATCCTGGCGCATGCTCGACGCGCGCGCCACCGGGTGCCGCCCACGCGACCGGAGACCATCGTGACGCTCACCCTCACCGCTACCGCCGCCGACGTCACCGCGGTCAGCGCCGACGTGCTCGCGGTCCCGGTGTTCAAGGGCGGCATCGAGGGACCTGGCGCGGCTTCGGCGCTGCGGGCGCTCGGGCTCGAGGACTTCCCGGTCACGCCCGACTTCCGTGGCGACATCGGCCAGACGCTGGCCATCGCCGCCACCGGCATGGCGGCGGGGACCCTGCTGCTCGTGGGCCTGGGCCGCATGGACGAGACCGACCCCGAGCGCTTGCGCCGCGGTGCCGCGGTGGCCGCCAAGGCGGTGCCGCGCGCCACGACCCTGGCGACCACGCTCGCGGAGGTGCATCCCACGAGCGCCACGGTCGAGGCCGTCGCGGAGGGACTGGCGCTCGGCTCGTACGACGACCGCCGCTACCGCTCGGCGCCGGCTGCCGCGCCGCGTCTTGCCGAGGCCACCGTGCTCGTGC
>SKPY01000288.1 GCA_007119305.1 Nitriliruptorales bacterium | reverse complement strand
CCATGGTCGGGATCGTGGGGCTGCGCGGCGTCGAGGATCCGTTCGCGCGTCTGGCTGCGCCGCTGTTCACCGGCGTGCTCGTGGTCCTGGGGGTGGGGTTGGCGTTGCGGCGGCTGTCGCTGGCGCTGGTGGAGCGTGGGCTGCTCGCGGCTGCCGGCGGGTACGCGCTCGCGCGCCTGACGTTGGGCATCCACGGGCCGCCGGCGGTGGCTGCCGCCTCCTGGGAGCTGCTGCTGGCGCTGCTGTGGCTGGGGGTGCTGGTGCCGCTGGTGTTCCTCGCGCTGGCCACCCGCCGGGCGCTGGTCGTCAGCCTGGCCGGCTACGGTCTGGTGTGGCTGGTGGTGGCCGCCGGCGGCTGGCGTGCGGCCGTGGGCCAGCCCACGCCCGCCGGCGCGTTGGCCGGCCACGGGCTCGAGCTGGTCAACCTCGCGGCCGTGCAAGCCGTGCTGATCGCGCTGCTGTGGGTGCTGGCCGCGCACAAGGAGCGGCTGGCCGCCACCCTGGCCGCGCTGCTGACCGAGGAGGCCAACACCGACCCGCTGACCGGCACCCCCAACCGGCGGGCCCTGGAGGCCGAGCTGCGGCGCCGCCTCGGCGAGGCGCGGCGCTACACCGAGCCGGTGGCGGTGCTCCTCGTCGATCTCGACTGGTTCAAGTCCGTCAACGACCGCTTCGGCCACGCCGTCGGCGACCAGGTGCTGTGCGGGCTCGTGGCGCGCATCAGCGCCCAGCTGCGCGTCAGCGACCTCCTCGGCCGCTGGGGCGGGGAGGAGTTCCTGATCGTGGCGCCGCGCACCGGCGCCGTCGCGGCGGGTGAGCTCGCCGAACGCTGCCGGCGCGCGGTGGCAGCCGAGCCGTTCCCCGTCGCCGGCACCGTCACGGCCAGCTTCGGCGTGGCCGCCCAGCGCGGCGCCGGCGGCGACCCTGACGCGCTGCTGAAACGCGCCGACAACGCGCTGTACACCGCCAAGCACGCCGGCCGCAACCGGGTGGTGGTCGCCGCCGCGGAAGGGGGCACGCTCGCCGGGTGAGCGGCGGACGCGTGCTACGGCGACAGCAGGGGCCGGTGCCCCCGCCCCCACCGGGCACCAGCCCCTGCCAGCCCCGCTCCGCTCTTCTCGCGGTCGCGAGTGCAGGTCAACCTTCGCCGGGGGACAGGCACGTGTCATGGTCAATCTTGGGGAAACTTGGCGCGGCTGCCCTGCGAGCTGCAGCGCCCAGCGGTCGGATCAGCACGGCGGGCCTGACGCACCTGTTGGCCACTGGACGGGCGGCCTCCGGCGTGCCACGCGACAGGGCGTAGCTGGCCCGCGGGGCGGAGCGCGTGACGGGAGGTGGGGGCCAGCCTGACCGCTCCCCCCGACGCGAACGCCCCGCCGTGTGCCCCCGTCGGCGGGGCGCTTCGCTGCGCGGAGGCGCTCCGGCGGCGTCAACAGGGGCCGGTGCCCCCGGGTCCCGGCCCCTGTCAGCCCCCGCTCCGCGCTTGTGGCGGCGCGAGTCGCGAGTGCAGGCCCAGACCATCGCCCGCGGGCAGGTGCGTGTCATGGTCAACCTTGATGAAACTCGGGCCCGACGAGACGGCGAGCCCGCTCCGGCAGGAGCGAGCCAGGAAGCTTGGCGCTGGTGAGATGGGGTTCTCGTGAGTGTGTCGGCGAGAGGACTTGAACCTCCAAGGGCATAAAGCCCACACGGCCCTCAACCGTGCGCGTCTACCAATTCCGCCACGCCGACGGGGGAACCCGAAGTATGCCAACGCGCCGACGGGGCTGCAAAGGCCACCGGTCCCCTCCGCCACGCCCAGACGGCCCGGGTCGGTGCCCAGGTCTCACTCGGGCTCGTCGAGAAGGGCGCCGAGCTCGAAGTGCATCCCGTCCGGGGTGCTCCAGTGGCCGCCCCACACGAACCCCCAGCGCTCGAAGATCTCCACGATGCGGGGATCCATCTCGGGCTCGGGGTTGCCGTACTCGTTGCCCTTGACGTTGAAGTCGATCGCAAGACCCCAGGCGTGCATCGAGAGGCGCCGATCGGGGTCGAACAGGATGTGGCGCGGCACCCAGCAGCCGCCGTACTGGGACGGGTCGATGAGGTGGTCCAGGCCGCGGTCCACGATCTCCTCCAGCGCCCCCCGCAGCTGCGGGATCAGCAGGCGGTGGCAGACGACCTCGCCGCGGAAGATCGGCACCTGCGCTCGGACGATGTGGGCCTCGACCCAGGCAGGGTCGATCGCGATCATGCCGTCGCCCAGGGACACGTACGTGAACGGCTCGAACGCGTCGCGGGTCGCTGCCCCTTCCAGGAACGCCCGGCGTGTGGGCGGCTCGGGGATGACCTCGCCCTCGAGCCCGGTGGCGCGCTCCAGGTCTGCCAAGACCGCGTCAGGGGCCACCCCCTCGTCGAGGGCGACGAGCACGGTCGGCAGGCCGACGATGCCGAGGTCGGAGGCCGTCGCCTTCGAGATGACCGCCTCGGCCACCGGCGGGATCCCGTTCGAGGCGTAGGCGCCGATGCGCAGGGTCTCGGCGCCGTCGCGGATCGGCACCCGGCCGCCCAGGTCGATGCCGTGCTCGACCTGCAGGTGGTTGCCGACGTCGTGGGTGAAGGCGGCGTCGCCCTCGGAGATGCGCTTCCAGACGTCGACCGCCTCCGCGGTCACCTGCGGGGTCAGCACCCGGAAGCCTCGTGGCTCCACGACCGCGACGGTCACCTCCTCGTCGTCAGCGACGGCGAGCGGCACCGAGGCCAGGCGCAGGGCGTTGGCGAAGCTCACGCCGTCGACGCGAAGGGCCGCCTGCACGAGGTCGCGGCCGTGGTCGGGTTCGCCGCGCAGGCGGATGCTGGGACGCTGGACGGTGACCGCACCGAGCTCTGCAGGGGCCTGCACCCGGGGGTCGGACGCCTCCGCCCGGTCCTCGCCCGCAGCGGACGCATCCCCCCGGCCGGCGCCCTGGTCAGCCGGCGTCGGTCCCGGTCGCAGGGGCGAGCCGTTCGTGGGACCCACGTGCGCGGGGCCCACCGCCGACAGGGCGGACACCGCCGGCGCGTCGGCGCCTGCAGCGCCCGTGAGCGACGTGACCGTCACCTGTCCCGACCGGGTGCCGAGCACCCCTCCGTCGCTGTCACCGGCCCCCTGCGCGGACGTTCCCGCCATGAGGGCCGGTGTGCAGGTGGCCAGGGTTAGCGCGCACAGGGGGAGGAGCAGCGTCGTCCGGCGCAGGCGGGAGCGGGCGGTGCTGGTGTCGGTCATCATCCTCTACACGGTGACGGCGGGGCGACGCTGGGGTCCGGGGTGCGGCGCCACGAGCCGGGGCGCTGGCAGGGCACGGCTCCGCACGATGGTCGCACGCTGCCGCGCCGCTGACCAGCCTGCGGGGGAGCGGGGGTTGCTATGCACAGACACGCTGCACACGCGCGGCATCGGCGGCGAGGCGGGCCTCGTCCACGGCCTGTGTGCCGGACCGTCCGTCCCACGCCACCGGCACATCCACCCACGAGCGGCAGCCACCGTAGGCGTCGAGTCGTGGGATGACCACGGGCTCCGGCAACGCCACCGCGCGGACCACGAGCACCTGCAGCGGGCGCTTGGGACGGAACTCCACGCGGTCTGCCGTCACGGATGCGTCGGTCCAGATGTGCAGGTCGGCGATCTCCGGCAGGCGCTCGGGGCGGCTGACGGCCACCGTGTCGACGAGCGTGAGCCCGCAGCGGATGAACAGCTGGTCGTCCCCCACGTCGGCGGCGCCGAGCGGAAGCAGGTCGGCGTGCTCGGGCCGTACCCGTTGCGCGTGGCTGTGCGCGACGGTCGGGAAGAGCACGAACCCGCCCGGGGAGCCCGCGACGGCGAACGCCTTCTCATGGATGCCGCCCTTGCGCAGGAGCACGGTCTGCCGGCCGGCGAGCAGCGCGTGGGCGACCGCGCCCCACTCCTTGAGGGCGAGGGTGGTTGTGGTCGTGGGCATACTCGCGAGTGTAGGCACCTCTGCGGCCCGACGTTGGTAGGGTGGCGGATCGCCATGAAGGTCACGCTCCGCAACCCCGATCGGGTCGAGGAGGTCGCGGGTCCCGCGACCGTCCGCCGCGTGCTCGCCGAGCTGGAGCTGAACCCGGAGACGGTGCTGGTCATCCACGACGGCGAGCTGGTCACCAAGGACCACGAGCTGCCCGACGAGGCCGAGATCGAGATCCGTCCGGTCATCTCCGGCGGGGCCGGACCCGCCCGCTGCCACCGCTGCCGAGGGCCGGCGGTCATCGAGGTCCCCCGCCACCGGGCCGCCTACTGCGCGGAGCACTTCGTCGACCACGTGCGCACGCAGGTGCGCCGCGCGATCGACGAGCACCGGATGTGCTCTTACGACGACGCCATCCTCGTCGCCGTCAGCGGGGGCAAGGACTCGCTGGCGCTGTGGGACATCCTGCTCGACATGGGCTACCGGGTCGACGGCCTCTACCTCGGCCTGGGGATCGGCGGGTACTCCAGCCGCTCGGAGCAGGTCGTGCGCGACTTCGCGGCGCACCGGGGGGCGCGGCTGCGCACACACGACCTCGCCGACGACTTCGGCTTCGACATCCCCGCCACGAGGCAGGACAAGGGGCGCAGCACCTGCGGCGTCTGCGGGCTGTCGAAGAGGTACGTGTTCAACCGCGTCGCGCTCGAAGCGGGCTACGACGTCATGGCGACCGGACACAACCTCGACGACGAGGCGGCGACCCTGCTCGCCAACGTGCTCCGCTGGCAGACGCCGTATCTCGCACGTCAGGCCGTGTGCCAGCCGGCGTCCGACAGCCTGGCGAAGAAGGTCAAGCCCCTGTACCGCCTCGGCGAGCGGGAGATGGCGGCGTACTGCGTCATCAAGGGCCTTGACTACGTGGTGGAGGAGTGCCCGCTCGTCGGCGGCAACACGGTGCTGCGCTACAAGGACGCCCTCAACGAGATCGAGGCGCACTCGCCGGGGACGAAGGCGCAGTTCCTCTACGGCTTCCT
>SKPY01000514.1 GCA_007119305.1 Nitriliruptorales bacterium | reverse complement strand
GGCGTGCGGCGGCCACGGCGGGTCCCCTGCTCGCCCTGCCGGCCGTCGGCAGCGTCATCGGCGGCGTCGTCGCGAGCATGCGGGCCGACCCGCGCGGGCGCATGATCCGCTGGGCCGTCGGGCTCCTCGCAGGCTTCGGGATCCTGCTCGTCCCCCTCGGGCTCGTCGGCTCGCTGCCCGCCCTGGCGCTCGTGCTGCTCGTGTGCGGGGTGCCGATCGCGCCCTTGAACGCTCTCGGTGCGCTGCGCCTGCAGGACGCGGTTCCGCCTGGACGGCAGGCGGAGGGGTTCGCGCTCTACGTCGCGGCGATCATGCTCGGCGCCGGGCTCGGGCAGGCGCTCGCCGGCACGCTCCTGCACGTGCTCGACGCCCAGGTGCTGTTGCTCACTGCCGGGATGCCCCCGCTGGCGGCTGCGCTCGCCATCACCGTGGTGGTCGGCTCCCGCCGCTGGCGCCCCGTGGCGGCCTCCACCCGGCGGCTGCAGGGATGAGCCGCACCGCCGATCGGGCAGCTCCGGGCGCGGTCCCGGACAGCCCCGCGGGGCCGGGGCGGCGCTGGCCCCGGCGGGTCCTGCTGGGGGTGGTGCTCGCGCTCACGGTGCTGCTGGTGGCGGCGCTGGCGACCGCCGTGTGGACCGTGCGCCGTCCCTTCCCGCAGACCGCCGGCAGTGCGAGCCTGCCCGGGCTCGACGCCGCCGTGGAGGTGCACCGCGACGACCTCGGCGTCCCCACGCTCGTGGCCACCACCACGTCCGATCTGCACCGCGCGCTCGGCTACGTGCACGCCCAGGACCGTTTCTGGCAGATGGACAGCTGGCGCCACATCGCCCGGGGGCGCACCGCCGAGCTGTTCGGCGACGGCCAGCTGGCGACCGACCGGTTCCTGCGCAGCCTGGGCTGGGAGCAGGTCGCAACGGCCGAGTACGACCTGCTCGCCCCCGAGACCCGCCGCCTGCTCGACGAGTATGCGCAGGGCGTCAACGCCTACCTCGACGCCCGTCCGCGCCGGGCCCTCGGGCTCGAGTACAGCGTGCTCGGACTCACCAACCCCGACTACCGCCCCCGCCCCTGGGAGCCGGTCGACTCCCTGGCCTTCATGAAGCTCATGGCCTGGGACCTGCGCGGCAACCTCGACGCGGAGATCGAGCGGGCTGTCCTCGCCGCGCAGCTGCCCCCGGACCTGCTCGCCGACCTCTACCCGCCCTACGACGCGGCTCCGGTCATCGTCGACGACTGGGGCCCGGCCGGTGACCTGCACCGCGACGTCGACTGGGCAGCCGTGCAGCCGCTGCTCGAGCGGGTGGCCGACGCCGCCGCCGCGGTCCCGAGCCCCACGCCACCGGGCGTGGACGGCATCGGGTCGAACAACTGGGTCATCGCGGGGGAGCACACCGACACCGGTGCGCCGATCCTCGCTGACGACCCGCACCTGGGGATCCAGATGCCCTCCATCTGGTACCAGGCCGCACTGCGCTGCGCGCCCGACGCCGATCCGGCGGCCTGCGACCTCGACGTGACGGGCTTCTCGTTCCCCGGCGTGCCGGGCGCCATCATCGGGCACAACGCCGACATCGCGTGGGGCGTCACCAACCTCGGCGCGGACGTGATGGACCTCTACGTCGAGCGCCTCAACCCCGAGGACCCCAGGCAGTACGAGGTCGAGGGCGAGTGGGTCGACATGGAGGTGCGCACCGAGACGCTGCGCTCAGCCGACGGGAGCGAAGAGGTCCTCGAGGTGCGCAGCACCCGCAACGGCCCGCTCATCTCGGACGTCTACGCGCCCCTGGACGACCTCGACCCGGCCGGTCTGGCAGAGGCGCAGGACGCGCAGCGGTACGCGCTCGCGCTGCGCTGGACCGCCCTCGAGCCGCGCCCGATGCTCGACGTGCTGCCGCAGCTGAACCGGGCCGGCGACTGGGACGAGTTCCGCGCCGCGCTGCGCTCGTTCTTCGTGCCGGGGCAGAACTTCGTCTACGCCGACACCGACGGCACGATCGGGTACCAGGCGACCGGGATCGTACCCATCCGCGGCGCCGGGGACGGGCGCGTGCCCGTGCCCGGGTGGGACGACGACTACCAGTGGACCGGATACGTCCCCTACGAGGACCTGCCGAGCGTCCGCGACCCCGACGAGGGCTGGATCGCCACGGCCAACAACCCGCCCGTCGGCGACGACTACCCGTACCTGCTCGGCACCGACTGGGACCACGGGCAGCGCGCCGCGCGCATCGAGGAGCTGTTGCGCGCGTCCGACCGACCCGTCAGCCTCGACGACGTCCAGCGCCAGCAGCTCGACAACCACCAGCACGCGGCCGACTGGCTCGTGCCCGCCATCGCCGCGGCCGATCCCGCCGGCGCCGGTGACGCCGCCGCCGCGGCCCGCGCCCGGCTGGCCCAGGAGACCCTGGGGGCCTGGGACGCCCGCATGGACGCCGAATCGGCCGGGGCGGCGGTGTTCGCGGCCACGTGGCGCCAGCTGCTCGCCGCGCTCTTCCACGCGCGGCTGCCCGAGCGCTACCACCCGGCGGGGGGTGCGCGCTGGTTCGAGGCCGTGCGCCGGCTCGTCGACGAGCCCGAGGCGAGGTGGTGGGACAACCCGGCCACGCAGCGGACGGAGACCCGCGACGAGACGCTCGCGGCAGCGGCCGCCGCCGGCGTCGCAGAGCTCGAGGAGCGCCTCGGCGCGGATCCGGACGACTGGGCGTGGGGCGACCTGCACACCGCGACGTTCCGCAACGCCACCCTCGGCGAGTCCGGCGTCGGCGCCATCGAGGCCCGCTTCAACCGCGGCCCCTACCCCGTGGGCGGCTCGACCTCGATCGTCAACGCCGTCGGCTGGCACGCCCCTGCCGGCTACGCGGTCACCTGGCTGCCCTCCCTGCGGATGATCGTCGACCTCGACGACCTCGACCGCTCGCGCGGCATCCACACGACGGGGCAGTCGGGGCACGCCTACCACCGCAACTACACGAGCATGATCGAACCCTGGGCGGCGGGCGAGCAGCGGCGCATGCGCTGGGACCTCGACGCCCTCGCCGCCGGGGCCGCCGCCACCCTGCGGCTCGAGCCGTAGCCCCGCCGGCTCAGCGCGGCGACCAGCGGGTCCGCGGCCGCTCCTGGCGCACCCCGTCGACGTCGACGTCCACCCGCTCGTCGTGGAAGCAGGCCCGGCCGGCGATCGCCCCCACCCCGGGCAACGGCTCCGGGTACGTCCAGACGAGGTCGACGCCGCCCGCACCCGCGCCGTCCACGCTCCAGTAGCCCGCCGTGCCCTTGTAGGGGCACCGTGAGGTGGTCTCGGACGGCTCGAGGTCGGCCGTCACGTCCTCCCGTGGCAGGTAGCAGCGGGGCGGCAGGCCGGTCTCGAACAGCACGACCGGGCGGGCGGATTCGGCCAGCACGCGCCCGTCGAGGCTCACGCGCACGTGCCGGCTGCTCGCGAGCGCATCCACGCGGTGGTAGGGGTCGCGCGGGTGCACGAACACCTCCTCGTCCTCCTCGAACCACGCGTCGAGGGCGGCGAAGTGCAGCGCCACGTGCTCGGCGATCGGGGGTGCGCCCTCGAGCGGGTCCGGGTAGCCCCACACCGCGTCCTCGGCGACCCGGTCGCCCACCTGCAAGCTCCAGTACGACGCGTCGCCCTTGAACGGGCAGTGCGTCGTGTGCGCCGACGGCTCGAGGACGCCGAAGTCGACGTCGGCGCGGGGGAAGTACCACACGGGCAGCAGCCCCGTCTCGTGCATGAGCTTGGTCCGGCGACTGTCGACCACGGTCACCCCCGCGAAGACGCCGCGCACGTGTCGCGGCGAGTCCTCGACGTAGAGGACGTGTGCGGGGCCTTCCCAGCGGCCGTTGAAGACGCCACCGGGTGTCTGGCCGAACGGACCGGTGCCGATCGTCAGGGTCATCGCGACCTCCTCGACTCGGGTCCTCCCGTGGGGCACCCTACCCGCAGGCACACCCGACGAGAGGTCCCCGCGTGGAGGCGCTGTCGCTGTTCGACACCCAACCCGACCACACGACCGCGACGACGCCGCCACCTGCGCCCCCGTCTCACCGCCCGCGTGCGCACCGCCGGCGTGCCGGCGCGTCGCGGCGCCCCACGCTGCTGGCCGTCGACGGCAACGCGCTCGCCCACCGGGCGTTCCACGCCTACGGCACGGCGGGCATGGGCACCGGCGGCGCCGGTGACCGCGGTGCGCTGTACGGGTTCCTCGCGCTGCTCGCGGCCGTCTGCGACCGCACCGGCCCGGACGGGATCGTCGTCGGGTTCGACTGCAGGAGCACGTCCGCACGCCGGGCGCGCTATGCCGCCTACAAGGCCAACCGGCCGGACAAGGACCCGGCCCTGTACGCGCTGCTCGACCTCGCCGCGGCCGCCCTGGCTGAGCTCGGGGTCAGCGTCGTCGTGCCGCCGGGCTGGGAGGCCGATGACGTGCTCGCGAGCGCCGCGCGCGCTGCTTCCGAGGCGGGCTGGCGGACCGTCGCCGCGACGAGCGACCGCGACGCCTTCGCCCTCGTGGGCGCCACCACGTCGGTGCTGCGCCTGCGCTCGGGCATGGACAACGCCGAGCACGTCGACGAGCGCTGGATCCGGCGCTCGCTGCGGATCGCGCCCGCCCAGTACACCGAGTTCGCCGCGTTGCGCGGCGATCCCTCCGACAACCTGGCGGGCATCCCGGGCATCGGCGCCGCCCGTGCGGCGGCCCTGCTGGGGCTGTATCCCACGGTGGCCGACGCCGTCGCCGACCCGCTCGGCTGCCGCAGCGTCCTCGGCTCCGCCGTCGGGCAGGTGCTCCTCGACGACCTCGGCGCGGGCGCGGACTCGGTGTTCCGGCGCAACGTCGCGCTGATGACGCTGCGCACCGACCTCGCCGTCGACGTGCACGGCAGCCGTCGGGCCCTCGCTCCGCATGCGATCGAGCGGGCATGCGACGCGTGGGGTCTGCCGGCCCTGGCCGGGCGCCTCGCCGTCGCCGTGGGGGCGCGCCCGGCCG
>SKPY01000103.1 GCA_007119305.1 Nitriliruptorales bacterium | reverse complement strand
GCCTCACGCGAGAGGAGCGAGCGTGCACTACATCGACGGGACGTGGCGTGGTGCCGCCGGCGCGGCGACCCGCGCGAGCATCAACCCGTTCGACCAGTCGGTGCTCGACACGGTCGCCGAGGGCGACCGCGCGGACGCGCAGGAGGCCGTCGCGGCGGCACGGCGGGCGTTCGACACGGGGCCGTGGCGCCAGACGACCGCGAGTGCGCGGGGCCGCCTCGTCACCGCGCTCGGCCAGCTCGTCGCCGAGCACGCCGACGAGCTCGCCCGCATCGAGACGCTCGACACCGGCAAGCCGCTGCGCGACAGCGAGCAGGACATGGCCGACATCGCGGGCGTGTTCCGCTACTACGGCGAGCTCGCCGACAAGGACGCGGGCCGGGAGATCCCCGCGCCCGCGGCCGGGATCACAAGCCGGGTGCTGCGCGAGCCGGTGGGCGTCTGCGGGCTCATCTGCCCCTGGAACTACCCGCTGCTGCAGCTGTCCTGGAAGCTCGCCCCCGCGCTGGCAGCCGGCAACACGGTCGTCGCGAAGCCGAGCGAGCTCACCCCGCTGTCGACGCTCCGGCTCTTCGAGCTCATGACGGCCCTCGACCTGCCGCCCGGGGTGGCGAACCTCGTCCTCGGACCCGGTCCGCAGGTCGGCGCGGAGCTCGCCAGGAGCCCGGGCGTCGACCTCGTCTCCTTCACCGGCGGCATCGAGACCGGCAGGCAGATCATGCGTGCGGCGGCCGGGAACGTGAAGAAGATCGCGCTGGAGCTGGGCGGCAAGAACCCGAACATCATCTTCGCCGACGCCGCCCTCGACACCGCGCTCGACTACGCGCTCACCGCGGCGTTCCTGCACTCCGGGCAGGTGTGCTCGGCCGGTGCGCGGCTGCTCGTGGAGGAGGGACGTTACGACGAGGTGGTCGCCTGGCTCGCCGCCGCCGTGCCCGCGATCCGCCTCGGCAGCGGCCTCGACCCCGAGGCCGAGACCGGCCCGCTCGTCTCGGCTGAGCACCGCGCCAAGGTCGAGGCCTACATCCGCCTCGGCGTCGAGGAGGGCGCGCGGCTCGTCTGCGGCGGGCGCCGCCCGGACGACCCGGCGCTGGCCGGCGGCTTCTTCGTGGAGCCCACGCTGTTCGCCGACTGCGACGCGTCGCTGCGCATCGTCCGCGAGGAGATCTTCGGGCCGGTGCTGACCGTGGAGCGCTTCGCCTCCGAAGACCAGGCGGTCGCGCTGGCCAACGGCACCGACTACGGCCTCGCCGGCGCGGTCTGGACGGGTGACGCCGGCCGGGCCCAGCGCGTCGCCGGCGCGCTGCGGGCCGGCACGGTCTGGATCAACGACTACCACCCCTATGTCCCGCACGCGGAGTGGGGCGGCTACAAGCAATCGGGGCTGGGCCGTGAGCTCGGCGTCGCCGGGTTCGAGGAGTACACGGAGACGAAGCACGTCTACGAAAACGGCGCCCCGCGCCCGCAGCGGGTGTTCGCAGGCCGGCGCTGATGGAGCGGGCCTACGACCACCTCGTCGTCGGGGGCGGCACCGCCGGGGTCGTCACCGCCGTCCGGCTCGCACAGGCCCTGCCCACTGCGCGCATCGGGTTGCTGGAGGCGGGTCCGAGCGACGCCGGCGACGAGCGGGTGCTGCGCGCGCGGCGCTGGATGGAGCTGCTCGGCGGCGAGCTCGACTACGACTACGCGATCGAGCGGTCCCCACGTGGCAACGAGCTGATCCGCCACAGCCGCGCCCGGGTGCTCGGCGGCTGCAGCTCCCACAACTCGGTGATCGCCTTCCGCGCCCCCGACCGGGACCTCGACGACTGGGTGGCGCGCGGCGCCGCAGGCTGGGGGCCTGCCGACTGCGCCCCCGCGTTCGCGCGCGTCTGCTCCCAGGTGCACGTCGCGGAGACGCCGGTCCGCAACCCGGTCAACGAGGCGGTGATCGCAGCCGCCGAGCAGGCGGGCCTGCCCCGGGTGCGCTTCAACGACGGCGCGTTCACCGAGGGCGTGGGCTGGTTGCAGTTGGCGCTGCGTGACGGCGTCCGCCAGTCGAGCTCGGTCGCCTACCTCCACGCGCCCGGCCCGCCGCCCAACCTCGATGTCGTGACCGACACCCGGGTCCTGCGGCTC
Source organism: Nitriliruptorales bacterium (assembly GCA_007119305.1). Classification (GTDB taxonomy): domain Bacteria; phylum Actinomycetota; class Nitriliruptoria; order Euzebyales; family Egibacteraceae; genus SKPY01. The sequence continues at coordinate 2,882 of SKPY01000103.1, read as the reverse complement.
GTCCTCGAGCGGGGCAGGGCCGCCGGTGTCGACACGCCGGCCGGGCGGGTGCGCGTCGAGGGGGAGACCGTCCTCGCCTGTGGGGCCTTCGACAGCCCGAAGCTGCTGCTGCTGTCGGGCATCGGGCCGCAGGCGCAGCTGCGCGCGGCCGGGGTCGACGTCGCGGTCGACCTGCCGGCGGTGGGCGCGCACCTGCTCGACCACCCCGAGGGGGTCGTGAACTGGGAGACCCGCCGGGCGGTGCCCGCAGAGACGGCCCAGCTGTTCGAGGTCGGGGTGTTCGCCCGCACCGAGTCGGGCGCGCGCCACCCCGACGTGATGCTCCACGTCGGGCTGATCCCGTTCACCGTGAACACCGCGCTGCGCGGCTACCCGACCGCCGAGCACGGGATCTCCCTCACGCCCAACGTCTGCCGTGCGCGCAGCGAGGGCGTCGTTCGTCTGCGCTCGGCCGACCCTGCCGACCCCCCGCGGATCGACTTCCGCTACTTCACCGACCCTTACGACGAGCGCGTCATGCTCGCCGGGGTCGCGCTCGCGCGCGAGATCGCCGCCCAGCCCGCCCTGCGGGACTGGATCGCCCGCGAGCTCACCCCGGGGGCGGCGGTCACCGAGCCCGCCGCGCTGTCGGAGTACACCCGGTTGACGGCGAACACCGTCTACCACCCGGCGGGCACGTGCCGCATGGGCGCCGCCGACGGCCCTCACGCCGTGGTCGACCCTGCGCTGCGGGTCCGCGGCGTCGACGCGCTGCGCGTGGCGGATGCGAGCATCTTCCCGTCGCTCACCAGCGTGAACCCGATGCTGACGGTGATGATGCTCGGGGAGCGCGCGGCGGAGCTCGTCACGGCGTGAGCCGGGACCGCCACACGCACGACGGGGTGCGGCGCGGCAGTCGAATTGGGCTCGGGTCGCGGCGTCTGCAATGCTCGGGCGCATGTCCGAGGCGCCCAGCTCCCCCCGTCCCGTGCCGCCGGTCGAAGAGGTCACCGCAGGCTGCTGGTCGCTGCCGGTGCCGATCCGGCACAGCCCGCTCGGCTACACGCTGGTGTACGCCTTCGAGACCGCTGGGCAGGTCGCCCTCGTCGACGCCGGCCTGGACACCCCGGAGGGCCTGGCCGCGCTCGAGGACGGGCTCGCGACGGTCGGCGCGCGACTCGCCGACGTGCGCGGGGTGATCGTGACCCACGTGCACCCCGACCACTACGGCCTGGCAGGACGGGTGCGCGAGGCCTCGGACGCGTGGATCGCGCTCCACCCCGACGACGCGGCGCTGATTCCCAGCCGGTACGGGTCCGTCGACGCGCTGCTCGACGGCGTGGAGGGCTGGCTGCGGGACGCCGGCGCGCCGCCCGCGGAGGTCGCAGAGCTCCGCGACGCGAGCCTGTCGTTCCGCCAGTTCGTCTCCGTGGCCCAGCCCGACGTCGACCTGCGCGACGGGGCGCGCGTCGACGTGCCGGGATGGAACCTGCGGGCCGTCCACACGCCCGGCCACACCCCGGGGCACTGCTGCCTGCACGAGCCCGACGCGGGGCTCGTGCTCACCGGCGATCACGTGCTACCGCGCATCACACCGAACGTGAGCCGCCACCCCCAGTCGGGACCGGACCCGCTCGGTGCCTTCCTCGCCTCGCTCGAGCGGCTGCGCGGCTTCTCCGACGCGCTCGTGCTCCCGGCCCACGAGTGGCGGTTCACCGGGCTGGACGCACGCCTCGACGAGATCGCCGCGCATCACGCCGAGCGGCTCGACGAGGTCGCTGCCACGGTCGCGGCGGGCGCGGCGACCGTCTGGGAGGTCGCGCAGCGGCTGTCGTGGTCGCGGGGGTGGGACGCCCTGTCGGGGTTCATGCGGCGGGCCGCCCTCGGGGAGGCGCACGCGCACCTCGTCGTGCTCGAGCGGCGCGGGCGGCTCCGCCGCGCCGGCGAGCAGCCGCTGCGCTGGGCCGCCGCCTGACCAGGCCGCTAGCCTCGTGCCCACGGGGCCGGCGAGAGGATGGCGCATGCACGTCGGAGGGGGTGCGGACGCCCGTGCTGCGCTGCTCCAGCAGCTCGGTCTCGGGCTGTCGACCTACCGGCTGTATCCCGGGGATCTGGCCCAGCCCGCCTTCACCGCGGCGGTCGAGCGCATCCAGGCAGCGGCCCGTGCGGCGCTCGCCGACGGGGCCGTGGAGGCGGAGCTGCGGGCGGGCGAGGTGCGGCTCGCCGGCGAGGTGCTCGGAGACGAGCGCGTGCAGCGGCTCGCCGAGGCCTGCTTCAAGCGGCGGGTGGAGCATCTGCGGATCGTCGCCGTGCCCGACCTGGACGAGCTCGCTGCGCTGTTCGCTGCGTTGACGCGGGAGCCGCACGAGGTCGAGGAGGCCGGCGGCGCCGCGGAGCTGCTCGCCGGGGCCGGAACAAGGGCGATCGTCGTCAGCGCCGGCGTGCCCGACCCGCACAGCGGCCGTGAGGAGGGGGACACGGGGGCGGTCGACGTGGCGGCAGACGCCGCGGTGGCGGTCGATCCCGACGCGGCGCTCCCGGGGCTCGTGGCCGAGCCGGGCGAGACCGGGACGGCGCTGTACGAGCGGCTGCAGGCGGTGCACGCCCGACTCGACGACGACACGGCCGCACGCTCGACGTTCTTCCGGCGGGCCGTGGAGCTCGTCGCCGCGCTCGCTGACCGCGAGCAGGCGGCGTTCGAGGACCGCGCCCTCGAACATGTGAGCACCGACGCGTTCGCCGAGCGCTACGTGGGGCACCTGACCGACCCCGAGCTCGCTGCGCTGCTCGTGCGTGCCGGCGCTGCGCGCGGCGTGGACCCGGCGCCGCTGGGCGACGGGGTCCGTGCCGCGCTCGGCCGCAGCGACACGGTTGTGGCCTTGGTGCGGGCGCGCGGGCAGCCG
>SKPY01000031.1 GCA_007119305.1 Nitriliruptorales bacterium | reverse complement strand
TGCCGACCGACAGCTGCAGCAGGAAGCGGTCGTGGCCGAAGACCTCGTGCTGGAGCAGGATCTTCTCCGCGACCTCCTGCGGGCTGCCGGTGAACAGCGCCCCGTGCAGGCTGCGCTGGGCGTCGAAGTCGTGGCGGCTCAGCGGCGGCCAGCCGCGCTCGGCGCCGATGCGGTTCATCATGAGCGCGGTGGACGGGTACGACTCGTCGGCTGCCTGCTGGCTGGTCTTGGCGATGAAACCGTGGGAGTTCACGCTGACCGGCAGGCGCGCCGGGTCGCGCCCGGCCCGCCGCGCGGCCTCGCGGTAGAGCTCGAACAGCGGCGCGAACCTCGCGGGCTGCCCGCCGATGATCGCCAGCGCCATGGGCAGCCCGAGGGTGGCGGCGCGCACCACCGACGGCGGGTTGCCCCCGACCGCCACCCACACCGGCAGCGGTTCCTGCACCGGCCGTGGGTACACCCCGGCGCCGTCGAGCGCGGGCCGGTGGCGGCCCGACCAGGTGACGCGCTCCTGCTCGCGCAGCTGCAGCAGCAGACGCAGCTTCTCGTCGAACAGCGAGTCGTAGTCGGCGAGGTCGTAGCCGAACAGCGGAAACGACTCGATGAACGAGCCCCGCCCGGCCATGATCTCCGCCCGGCCGCCTGACAGCAGGTCGACCATGGCGAACTGCTGGAACACCCGCACCGGGTCGTCGGAGCTGAGCACGCTCACCGCGCTGGACAGGCGGATCCGCTCCGTGCGCTCCGCCATCGCCGCGAGCACGACCGCTGGCGCGGAGGACACGAAGTCGGGCCGGTGGTGCTCGCCGACGGCGAACACGTCGAGGCCGACCTCGTCGGCCACCTCGGCCTCCTCGACGGCGTCGCGCAGCCGCTGGGCGGGACTCACCGTCGCGCCGGTATCCGGGTCCGGGGTGCGCTCGATGAACGTGTACAGACCGAGCTCCATCACTGCTCCTGCGTCGGCACGGCAGCCGCGCCCGGCCCGTGCGGGCCGGGCGCGGCGGGACTCGCTGTTGCCCAACGACGCGGGTCGCCCGCGCATTCCGTCGGGCTCGCCCAGCTGCCCGTCAGGCGTCGACGGTGAGCTCGGCGAACATGCCGTGGACGATGTGCGGCGGCCCGCCGTCGACCTGCGGCGGCCCCTCACGCTCGGGGTCCTGCGCGGCCGCGAGGTACTCGTCGGGGTCGGCGCCGGTGGGGATGACGCACAGCAGCGCGTACCGTCCATCCTCGGCCACGACGAGGTCACCTTCGACGACCATGCCCTCGCTGCTCGGCGGCGCGAGCGAGACGCCGACGAGGTTGGGGACCGCAAGGCCCATGAGCTCCTCTGGCGGGAGCGTGACGAGCTCCGACACCGGTCGGTCCTCGTCGTCGGGGATCCGCACGAGCACGATCTCGTGCAGCTCGACGTCCGATTCGTTGGTGAGCGTCAGCTGCGTGCCGACCGGCACGCTGGCCGGCACGCCCTCGAAGGCGTAGTCGACGGCGACGACCGCGACGGTCCCCTCGTCGGCGAGCGCTTCGCCACCGTCGTCGCCGCAGGCGACGAGCGCGAGGACGAGGGCGCAGGCGAGCGCCAGCATCGGGTAGCTCATGGGGTTCCTCCTTGCGGGTCGGTGCCGGCTCACGCCGGCGGCATGATCTCGATCTGGAAGTCCGCGGCGATCCGGACGAGCGCCTCGACGTCGGGTTCCGTGGGCTCGGGCAGCACGGGCTCGGCTGCGGGCTCGCCGACCGCACGGGCGAAGTCCTCGAACTGCGCGGGCGTGGTGATCTGGAGGATCCGCCCGGGGCCCGCGTCGCTGATCTGGAAGCGGTGCGGCAGCCCCTTGGGCAGCCAGGCGAACCCGCCGGGTCCATAGGTCGCCTCTGCGCCTGCGCACCAGAACGTGACCTCGCCTGCGAGCACGTAGAACAGCTCGTCTTCGACGTCATGGCGGTGCGGCGGCGGTCCGAACCCCGCCGGGCCGGTGAACTCGATCACGGTGAGGTTGCCGCCGGTTTCGGGCCCGCCGACCTTGACGGTGACGAGGTTGTCGAGGAACCACAGGTGCTCGCCCTCGCCTGGCGGGAGGACGCGCGGGCTGTCGAGGCGGGGTGTGTGCAGGGTCACGGCTGGTCCTTTCGGCATGGCTGGGTCAGGCCCGGCGCCACGGCGGCGCGGGCGGGTGAGGGTTGCGGGTCAGCTCACGACCGCTTGGGAGAAGAACCGGTCGGTGTAGTGGTCGTGGAAGAGCCGCGCCACGAGCTCGTTGCGGCTGCTCACGCCGGTCTTGTCGAAGATCGACTTCAGGTGGTCGCGGACGGTGTGCGGCGAGATGTACAGCCGCTCGGCCAGCTGCACGGTGCTGTCCCCGCGGGCGAGCGCCAGCACGAGCTCGCTCTCACGGGCGGACAGGCCGTACGCCAGCGCGGCGACGGCGGCGATGTCGGCCGGCCGGCTCGGTTCGACGATCACCGCGTAGGTGTCGCGCTCGTCGGACATCGCCTCGGCGTGCAGGGTCGCCCAGCGGCCGTCCCGGGTGCGCAGGCGGACGCGCCGGGCCCGACCGGCGCCGCCGGCGACGAGCTCGCCGAGGGTGAGCAGGACGGTGTGGCGCGCCCCGTTCATCGGCACGCCGAGCACGTCCAGCCACCGCGCACCGGCTTGGGTGACCGGGCGGACCGCGCGGTCCGGTCCGACGAGCAGCAGGCCCGGCCCCTCGGGCTCGTCAGCCAGCGCCTGCTGCCGCAGCGCGGTCCGGCGCAGCCCGTCTCCGATGACGCCCGCGAGACTCGCGAGCAGATCGGCCTCGGCACGGCTGAAGTCGCCGTCGGTCGAACGGCGGTGGATGGTCGCCACGCCCCAGCACGCACCACCGCTGCGGAACGCCGCGCGCAGCTCGTGGCCGAGGCTTGCCGGGGCGAGCAGCTCCCGCCACCTCCGGCTGTTCGCGAGCTCGCCGGCGACCGCCTCGCTCAGGATCGTGACCGGTCGCCGGGCGCGGGCCAGCTCGGTGAAGGGCGTGACGTCGGGCACGCGCAGCTCGTGGTAGTACCAGGGAGCGCAGAACTCCGGCGGAAAGCCCTCGACGAAGCCGTCGGTGAACAGCACGGTCGCCGGGTCGGTGGCCAGCCACGCGGCGCTGTCGTAGTCGAGGAGCGGCCGCAACCGCCGTGCCACGCCCTCGAGCAGCTCGTGCGCCGTCTCGACCTGCCCGCACCAGCGGGCAAGGCCGCGGCGTGCCCGCTCGGCCCGTTCCTGCGTCGCCGCAGCCATGCCCGCCTCCTCGTGTGCACCCGCCAGTCGTCGGAGCCGAGCATAAGCCGTAGCGGGGAGCGCGCCCATCCCCCAGATGGGGGGAACCGCGCGGTGACTAGGATTCGTCGTTCTCCGGCTCGTAGCGGTGGGTCCACTCCTCGCGCGCGCTCGAGCCGTCGGGGTAGGTGATGACGCGGCCGAAGTCGATGTCGAAGCCGTCGCGCTGCTCGCCCTCCACGACGTTGTAGCGGCCGCTGGAGAACGCCTCGACGTCGGTCCAGGCGCTGCTCCAGAACTCCACCGTCACCGACGTGTCGGTCGCGGACGCTGCCACGAGGATGCCGTGCGGCGAGTCGTTGCGGACGACGACGTCGATGACGTTGTAGCTGACCGTGGCCTCCCGGCCTTCGGGGTAGCGCGGGAAGTAGTAGGAGTGCGGCTGGAACTCGACGAGCTCGATGCCGCTGAAGAACGCGGCGTTGAAGAACGTGGTCGCGAACTGGCTCGACCCGCCGCCGACGACCTCCTCGAACTCCCCGTCGATGATCGCGCCGCCGGCGACGAAGCCGCGCTCGCGCGTGCGCGGCCCGACGTGGGCGTTGAGCGAGAACTGCTCGCCGGGCTCGATGAGCGCACCGTCGACGTGCTCGGCCATCAGCTGGATGTTCGTCACGCGGGGTGGGCAGCAGTCGAACTCGGTGGTGAACGCAGACACCTGCTCTTCGATGTTCAGCGCCTCGGCGTCGGCGCGGGTGCGGTCGGGCTCGCGCTGCGAGCCGGCGAGGGTCTCGCTCCGGTCGTCGGTGCGGGTGGCGACGCGCAGGATCTGCTCGGCGACGGCGTCGCTGTCGAGCTCGAAGCCGATGGTGCCGCCCTCGATGACGGGCTGCCCGTCGACCAGGGAGATGTCGGCCTCGCTGGGTTCGGCCTCCACGATGCCGCGCACGTCATCGAGCAGCTCGTCCAGAGCGGTCCGGTCGACCTCGAGGGCGAGGCGCTCCCCCTCGGCGGCCGCCGGGTCGCGGACGACGTCGAGCACGCGTGCGAGGTCGGCCGCGCCGATCGGCACGTCCGGGCCGTCGGCTGGATGGGTGAGCTCGATCGGTGCCGACACGACCGCGCGGGCGTCAGCGACGACTGCCTCGGCGTCGGTGTCGGTGATGGTCGGGCCGCGTACGGTGCTGGGGGCCTCCACGTCGACCGCACCGCCGGCGTCGAGCGCGTCCTCGAGCCGGCTGTCGAGCGCGGCCGCGTCGACGAAGATGCCCTCCGCCGCCTCGACGACGTCCACCTCCGGGCCGTCGGGGTCGAGCGCCACGTCCGCGTTGCGTGGTGCGCTGGACAACGCGGCAGCGGCGCGCTCGGCGAAGGCGCGCCGGGCCGCCGGGTCCACGACTTCCACGAGGTCGACGTCGGCGCCGGCTCCCAGGGCGGCGGAGAGCCGCTCGCGCCAGCCGGACAGGCCGCTGCGCCCACGCGACCAGGCGGCGTGAGCGGTGGCGGTCGACGGCGAGGCCCGCTTCGGCGACGGTCGCCTCCACGGTGTCGTGCTCGCCGAGCACGACGACGGGGTCGGCGAGCCGCTCGTCGGTGTGTTCCGCGACCAGCGCGTCGAGCTCGGCGCGGCTCAACCCCCCCGCCTCGGCTCCGGCCACCGTGGTGCCGTCCAGCACCTGCTCGCCCGGAGCGGTCACCACGACCGCCGCGACGCCGACGCCGGCGAGCACGACGCCGGTGACGGCGGCGCTGAGCAGCAGCCGGCGCCGGGTGCTGGCCGCGCCG
>SKPY01000431.1 GCA_007119305.1 Nitriliruptorales bacterium | reverse complement strand
CGCGACGCTGAGCTGCTGCGTGAGCTGGCCGGCGGGCGGGTCGTCGCGGTCGCCCCTGCGGGCGCGGCCGACGCGAGCCTGCCCGAGGACGCAGTGCTGCCCGACGGCGTGAGCCGTTCCGATGTGCTCGTGCGAACGGGCCCGGAGCTGGTCGACCGCGCCGGCCTCGACCTCGCGGCCGCGTCGCTGCCGGACGTGCTCGCCGCGCTCGACGGCCAGGAGGTCAGCGTCGCCGGCGTCGCTGCGACCCTCGACGTCGACACCGCCGCCGCGCACGTGCGCTTCCACAACCTCGGGCTCATCCAGCAGGTGCTGCACGCGCTCACGAGCCCGGCCCTCGTCTACCTGCTCATCGTCGGGGGCGCGCTTGCCCTGCTCTTCGAGGTGTTCCAGCCCGGCTTCGGAGTCGCCGGGGTGGCCGGCGTCGCGCTGCTCGCGCTGGGCGCCTACGGGCTCGTGGTCCTGCCGTCGAGCCTGCTGGGCGCAGCCCTGGTCACCGCAGGCTTCCTCCTGCTCGCCGGTGACCTCGCGCTCGGTCGGCTCGGTCTGCTCACCGCCGGCGGCACGGTGGCGTTCGCCGCCGGCAGCGTCGTGCTCTTCACCGGGCCGCCGCTGCTCGACGTCCCCTACTGGCTGATCGCGCTCGCAACCGGCGGCAACCTCGTGTTCTTCGTCGGGGTGATGACCACCGTGCTGCGCGCTCAGGGCACGCAGGCGGCGGCGGGAGCGGAGGACCTGGTCGGCGAGACCGCCGTCGTGCGCTCGATGCTCAACCCCGAGGGGCACGTCTTCGCCGGGGGCCAGCTGTGGCGCGCCCGGGCGCCCGACGAGGTCGGCAAGGTGAAGGCCGGCACGCCGGTGCGCATCCTGGGGTTGAGCGACCGTCTCACCCTCGACGTCGAACCCCTCGACGCCGACGCGGAGCGCAACCGGGAGTCGTCCTCGGTGCCGTAGCGCCGCCGCCGGTCGCGGGGGCGGTGCGGTGTGTGGCGGCCGCGCACGTCGTCTAGGCTGGCCCCTGCAGTGGTGTCCACCGGCTAAGGGGAGCCCGCACACATGAACGCCGAAGGTTGGCAGAACATGCTCGTCGCCCAGATCGACCTCGACGCCTGGCAGATCTTCCTCATCGCGCTCGTCGCGCTGGTGGTGGCGGGGCTGGTCGCCGCGATCAACATCGTGAAGGAGTACGAGCGCGGGGTCATCTTCCGTCTCGGCCGGGTCATCGCCGGCGCCAAGGGGCCGGGGCTGTTCCTCATCATCCCCATCATCGACAAGATGGTGAAGGTCAACCTCCAGACCGTGACGGTGAACGTGCCGTCCCAGGAGGTGATCACCCGCGACAACGTCACGGTGCGCGTCGACGCGGTGGCGTACTTCAACGTCGTGGAGCCGGTGAAGAGCGTCGTCAACATCCAGAACTACGGCTACGCGACGAGCCAGGTGTGCCAGACGACGCTGCGCAGCGTGTGCGGCACGGCTGAGCTCGACGAGGTGCTCGCCGAGCGGGAACGCCTCAACGACGAGATCCAGACCGTCGTCGATGAGGCGACCGAGCCCTGGGGCGTGAAGGTCACCCGGGTCGAGATCCGCGACGTCAACCTGCCCAACGAGATCCAGCGGGCGATGGCCCGGCAAGCCGAGGCCGAGCGCGACCGGCGTGCGAAGATCATCAACGCCGAGGGTGAGTTCCAGGCGGCGCAGAAGCTCTCCGACGCCGCCGAGGTCATCGCCCGGCACCCCGTCGCCTACCAGCTGCGCATGCTGCAGACCATGACCGAGGTGGCGGCGGAGAAGAACTCCACGCTCGTGTTCCCGGTGCCGGTCGAGCTGCTTGCTGCCTTCCAGCGCATCGGCGAGGCACCCATCGCACCCCTGCAGAACGAGTAGGCGCAGGCGAGCGCCCCCGGGCAAATCCCCCCTTTTGTCCCCGCGCGTTTCGGCGTACCCTCGCCGCTGTCGGAAACTGCACCTCGGAAGGACGACGGGAAGCACCCATGGCAACGCTGCCGCAGCTCTCGGCCGAGCTGTCGACCGAGTGGCAACAGCACGGCCTGTGCCGCGCCGAGGATTCGGCGATCTTCTTCCCCCCGCCGCACTTCGAGCACAAGCCCGAGCGCGAGGCGCGGGAGGCCAAGGCGAAGGCCGTGTGCGTGCGCTGCCCGGTGCGCAGCGAGTGCCTCGACTGGGCCCTCGCCACGCGGGAGCCGTTCGGCGTCTGGGGTGGCTACTCGGAGAGCGAGCGCAAGCAGATCCTGCTCGGCAAGCGCAAGGCCAGCTGAGGTGGGTGCAGGCGGCGCTGAACCCCCCCGCGGGGAGAGCCCTCACGCGCGGCTCGCCGCGCTCGGCATCGAGCTGCCCGAGGCCCCTGCCCCCGCAGCCACGTACGTGCCCTGGGTGCGCTCGGGTGCGCTGGTCTTCACGGCCGGGCAGCTGCCCCTGCAGGGGGGTGGGTTGCTCGCCACCGGCAAGCTCGGCGGGCAGGTGGCGCTCGCAGACGGGCAGGCGTGCGCGCGGGCGTGCGCGGTCAACGTGCTCGCGCAGCTGCAGGCCGCGACCGGCGACCTCGCCCGCATCCGGCGCATCGTCAAGCTCACCGTGTTCGTCGCCAGCGAGCCCGGCTTCGTCGAGCAGCACCTGGTCGCGAACGGTGCCTCCGAGCTGCTCGGCGACGTGTTCGGTGACGTCGGCAGCCACGCGCGGTCCGCCGTCGGCGTGGCCAGCCTGCCGCTCGATGCGCCCGTCGAGGTCGAGGCGGTCGCCGAGGTCGGCTGACGCCGGCGCGGTGCCGCGCACCACCACCTGACGCCGTCGGGCTGCCGCGCACCACCGCCTGACGCGGTCACGGCGCCTCGCTCCGGCGCCTGATGCACACCGGGACGGCTAGCCGTGCGGTGCGCGGACGTGGCGCCGGTCGCCTTCCCGACGGGTCATCCCACGGCGGTCGAGGTGCTCGAGCAGGGGCAGCGCGTACTTGCGGCTGGTGCCCAGCACCTCCTTGGCGCGGGCGGCGGTCAGCGGACCCTCAGCGGTGTAGGCGGCGTGCAAGGCGGCCCCGGCCTGCACGATCGCCCCGGCGTGGAAGGCGAGGTCGTCGCCGACGCGCACGAGGTGGCCCCCCGCCTCGAGCTCGCGGACGAGCGCGGTCGAGGCGCCGGCGTGCTGCGCGGCGTCTGACAGACGTGGCGGGTTGAACGGATCGCTCGCGAGCGCGGTGAGCAGTGCGTCACGCGCGGCCGCCTGGTCGGCGTCGAGCTCGACGCGATGGTCGGGCAGGCGCACGCCCGGGCCCTCCGCGGCGATCACACCGCGGGTGACGAGCACGTCGAGCAGCGCTTCGGACAGGGGCCGTGTGCACCCTGCCCTCGTCGCGGCGCGCAGCGCGACGTCCTTCGGGGCTGCGCGCTCGACCGGATGAGCAGCGTGGTAGGCCGCGAGGGCTGCCTGGACGGCGTCGCCCCAGGCGCCGACGGCGGCGGGATGCGCCCAGGCGTCGCCGATCGTCACGAGCCCGTGCATCTCGGCTGCCTGGTCCGCGGCCGACCGCGACAACCCTGCCGCGGCGGCGCAGCGTGTGGCGTCCAGCGCACCCCGTTCCTCGGTGGCGAGCAGCACGAGACGTCCGCGGTCGGACCTCGACAAGGCGTCGGCGCGTGCATCGAGCTGGGCCGCGCGCTGCGCGCGTGCGTGCCGCCCGCGGGCGCGCGGAGACGGGTCGGGGTCGAGCACGACCCCCCCGCCGACCGTGGCCTTGCGGCCGGCCTCGCGCAGCACGAAGCGGTCGCCGGCCGTGAGCAGGGCGGGGGTGTCCAGCTCGACGCGGACGAAGCCCGTGCCCCGGACCGGTGGCCCAACCACGGGGGAGACCTGCGCGGTCCAGTCGCCGCTGCCGGCGTGCACGTGCCAGGCCCCGGGCCGGTCGACCTCGCAGCCTTCGAGCACGTCGACCCGGGCGTCGAACGCGGTGACCGGATGCCACTGGCCGGGACGCACGAGCGCCTGCCCGCGGGTGGCTGCGGCACGCTCGAGGCCGGCGACGTTCACCGCTACCCGCGCGCCCGGCGGCGCCGCCTCGACGGCCTGCTTCAGCGACTGCAGGCTGCGGATGCGACCCCGCTGCCGGCCGATCACCACCTCGTCACCGGTGCGCAGCCACCCCCCCGTCAGCGTGCCCGTGACCACGGTGCCCGCCCCGGTGATCGAAAACGAGCGGTCGATCCACAGTCGGGGTCGGCCGCTGTCCGCGGGCTCGGGCGCGCGGTCGAGCATGCTCGCCAGGGCCGCGCGCAGATCATCGAGCCCCTGCCCGGTGGTCCCGCTGACGGTCACGATCTCGGCACCGGCCAGGGTCGACCCGGCCAGCTCCTCGCGGGTCAGCTCGACCGCCAGCTCAGCCGTCTCCGGATCCACGGCGTCCGTCTTCGTGATCGCGACGACGGCGTGGCGGACGCCCAGCGCGTCGAGGATGGCCAGATGCTCGGCGCTCTGCGGCATCCAGCCCTCGTCCGCGGCGACGACGAGCAGCGCGAGCTCGATCGCGCCGGCCCCGGCGAGCATGTTCGCGATGAACCGCTCGTGCCCCGGCAGGTCGACGAACGCGACGGTGTGCACCCCGAGCTGCGTCCAGGCGAAGCCGAGGTCGATGGTGAGGCCGCGCTCCTGCTCCTCGGCGAAGCGGTCGGGCTCCATGCCGGTCAGCGCGCGGACGAGCGTCGACTTGCCGTGGTCGACATGGCCGGCAGTGCAGACGACGTGCATCGCCGGCAAGCCTACCGGCGGGCCGCGTGTGCTCGGGCGATCGGGGCCGTGCCGAGGGTCGCTACCGCGACTGCAGCGCTGCGACGACGCGGTCGGCGACGAGATCGTCGTCGGCGGGGTCGATCGTCCGGGGGTCGAGCCAGACCGCACCGTCGTCGACGCGGACGACGATCGGCGGGTCGCGCTCGCGCAGGTCCGCAGCCACGCCGTCGGGGTCTGTGAGATCGAGGCGGACGACCGGGCCTGGCACCGCGCGGTCGGGCGCCGCGCCGCCGCCGACGAGGCTCGCCCCCTCGGCG
>SKPY01000461.1 GCA_007119305.1 Nitriliruptorales bacterium | reverse complement strand
TGGTGCCCGCAGGCCACCTGGAAGCGGCGTGCGCGGGCGCTGAGACCGCTGGGCGCAGGTCGCGGAGCGCGCCGACTGCCAGGCAGGCCCGCCGCGGCGTGCCTGCGTGCCTGGTGCGTCTGTAGCGGGCGGGTCGCGCAGTGCCCGTGCCGTCAGACGTCGCGGGCAACCGGCAGGCCGTGCGCCGACCAGTCGCTCCACGAGCCCGCGTACAGCTGCGCGTCCTCGCGGCCCGCCTCGGCAAGCGCGAGGAGCACCACGCAGGCGGTCACCCCCGAGCCGCAGTAGGCGACGAGCTCGGCGTCGGCGCGGGCCAGCTCGGCCAGGCGTCGCGTGGCGTCAGACCCACCACCGTCGGGCGGCCTGAGGACGGCGGTGAACGGCACGTTGACAGCTCCGGGGATGTGCCCGGCGACCGGGTCGATGGGCTCGCGCTCGCCGCGGTAGCGCTCCGGGGCGCGCGCGTCGATGAGCACCCGCCCGGGCTGGCCCAGCCCGGCCAGGACGTCACCACGGGTCACGACGTCCCCGGCCGCCGGTCGCGGTCGCAGATCCCCCTGGCGGATCGGCTCGTACCCTGCGCGCAGCGGGCCCGGCCAAGCCGCCAGGCCGCCGCGCAGCACTGCCGCCCGTGGCTGCCCCATGTGACGCAGCAGCCACCACAGCCGCGCCGCCCCGGCGTGCGAACCGTCGTCGTAGGCGATCGTGATGCCGTCTGCGCGGATGCCGGCGCGGCGTGCCGAACGCGCGAAGGCCTCCGGAGCAGGCAGCGGGTGCCGGCCGGGCCCGTGCGGGCCGGACAGGTCGGTCTCGAGGTCGCAGAACGCCGCCCCGGGCAGATGACCGCCCACGTACGCACGCCGGCCCGCGTCGGGGTCGCCGAGCACGAAGCGGCAGTCCACCAGGGCCACCCGTGGGTCGTGCAGGCGGGTGGCGACCCAGTCGGCCTCGACGAGTGGACGCATGCGGGCTCCTCCTCCAGGTCGCTCCGACCTCGTGCACGCGCAGCGTGACGCTGTAGCGTTGCTGGACGGCGGGGCCGTTTGGCCCCTCCGGCACGGGGCTATCGTGCCCGAAGAGGACTGACCCCAGCGGAAGGCAGCGAGCGTGACCGAGCAGCGCACCCTCACCGATGACGACATCCGCACCGAGCGTGGCAGCAGCCCCGCGGTCGCGCAGGCAGGTGCCCCGACGCCGCTGAACGACGCCGACGGCAGCGACGCGGACGGCGCTGACGCGGACGGCACCGACGGCGACGCGACCGACGCGGCTGACGGTGACGCCGGCGACGCCGATGGCACCGACGGCGACGCGACGGACGCGGCCGATGGTGACGCCGGTGACGCGGACGGCACCGACGCCTAGCTCGAGGTGGCGGACGCGACACGCGCTGGCGACGCGCCCGGCGCGGGCCGGCGCGACCGTGCCATGACAGACCCGCACGCCACGCTCAGCCGCTGCGTCGGCGACGTCGACGACTTCGGGCGCGAGCACTGGGGCCGTGCGCCGTTGCTGCACGCGGGTGCGGACCCGGCGGGCTTCGCGGACCTGCTGAGCGTCGACCACGTCGACCACCTCGTGTCCTCGACCGGGTTGCGCGCGCCCGCGTTCCGGCTGGTGCGGGGTGGCAAGACGCTGCCGGCGGCGCGCTACCTGCGACGAGCCCGGGTGGGGTCGCGTCCGATCGACGACCTCGCCGACGCGGGCAAGGTGTTCGCGGAGTTCGCGGACGGCGCCACGATCGTGCTGCAGGGTCTGCAGCGCTACTGGCCGCCGCTCGCGGTCTTCTGCCGGGCCCTCGAGCAGGCGCTGTCGCATCCGGTGCAGGCCAACGCCTACCTCACCCCGCCGGTGGCGGCCGGCCTCAACGTCCACGCCGACGCGCACGACGTGTTCGCGCTGCAGACGCACGGGCGCAAGCAGTGGGCGGTGTACTGGGACCCTGCCGACACCGACCCACGCGACCTCACCCTCGCCCCGGGCGACGCCCTCTACCTGCCCCGCGGCACGCGCCACGCGGCCCGCACGGTGGATGCGGCCTCGCTGCACATCACGATCGGGGTGCGGGCCACGACCTGGCACGACGTCGCCAAGCAGGCCGTCGCGTCGCTCGCGCAGGACCCCGCGCACGTCGAACCCCTCCCGCTGGGCTTCGCCGGGGAGCCAGCGACGTTCAGCGCCCAGGTGGCGGCCAGGCTGCGGGATCTCGCCCGCGCGCTCGAGAAGGTCGCTGCGGGCGACGTCGCCCGCGCGACCGTGGAGGGCTTCCTGGCCGGCCGTGCGCCGCTGCTCGACGGGCAGCTGTGTGACCTGCTCGAGCTCGACGCGATCACCGATGACACGCCGCTGCGGCGCAGGCTCGGTGCGGTGTGCGCGCTGCGGCCCCGAGGCGACCGCGCGGAGCTGCTGCTCGGGGACCGCACCCTGTCGCTGCCGGCCCACGCCGAAGCCCCGCTGCGGGCGGTCATCGCGGCGGAGGTGCTGCGCCCGCGCGAGCTCGCCGCACACCTCGACGAGCCCGGGCGGCTCGTCCTGGCGCGGCGGCTGGTGCGCGAGGGGCTGCTGCGCATCGCGCGCGAGGACGCGCCGCGGTGAGCACCCGGTTCGCGTGCGCGCGGCACGCGCTCGACCTCGGCGAGCCCGTCTGTGCGACCGCCTCCCAGGTGCGCCGCTGGCTGCTCATCGAGCAGGACGGGCCGTGGGGGCGCGATGCCGTCCTCGAGAGCCGCATCCCCCCCGAGGTGGGTCGCGCCCTCAAGGCGCGGGCAGGCGCACTCCAGGCGCGGCTGCTGCTGATCCGACGGCACGGCCCGGCCGGCGAGGACGGCCCCCGGCGGGTCTTCGCCGCAGCCACCAGCCAGGGCAGCGGGTTCGTCGAGGCGTTCACCGTGGCCACACCGGCCGACGTCCTCGACCTCGACCTCGCGCCCCTGGCCCAGCAGCGACGCTCGGGTGGCGAGCCGGTCGACGGGCCGCTGTTCCTCGTCTGCACCAACGGCCGCCACGACGCGTGCTGCGCCGAGCTCGGTCGGCCGCTCGCGCGGGCCATGGCGGCGCTGCACCCCGAGGCCACCTGGGAGTGCTCCCACATCGGCGGCGACCGCTTCGCCGGCAACCTCGTGTGCCTCCCGGAAGGGGTCTACTACGGGCGGGTCGGCCCGCTCGAGGCCGCGCAGGTGGCCGCCGCGCACCGTGCCGGCCGGGTCGACCTGGACCACTACCGCGGTCGCTCGAGCCTGCCCTTCGTCGTGCAGGCCGCGGAGCACTTCCTGCGCCGGGAGCGCGGGCTTGTCCGGCTCGACGATCTCGTGGCGCAGGCACGTGAGCGCGTCGACTCCTTGACGCACCGTGTGCTGTTCGCCGCACGGGATGGGCGCCGCTACCGCGTCGAGGTGACGGTGACGCCGGAGCCCGAGGCACGCAGGTTCACGTGCCACGCGTCGCAGCCGGGCTCGCCGCCGCGCTACGCGCTGACGCGCCTCGATGAGGAGCCCGCGCCGGACCGCAGGCCCGCGTAGGTCACCGTTGCACGGCGGGTCCCCCGGGACCCATCTGATGCGCTGGGGCCTGCAGGCTGCCCAGCGACCTCCACGAGGTCCGGGCCGGGGCCCTGAGCGTCATGGACAGCAGGCCCGGCGGAAGCGCACCCCCGAGGAGCGGCGCACCGCGATCATGGCCACGCTCCTGCAAGCGCACGGCATGCGACCGCGGCGGTGGCGCGACTGCGCGATGCTCACGCCGCCTCCGGGCCTGACTGTGCGGCTATCCCTCACACACCGCTCACCAGGTCAGCTCGACGAGTGGCCGGGGAACAGCTTCGCGTCGGGGTTGATGACCGTGGCCGCGTTGTTGACCGCGGTGGCGGCCTCTCCGAACCCGACGGAGATGAGGTCGACCTTGCCCGGATAGGCGGTGATGTCGCCGGCAGCGAAGACGCGCGGCAGGTTCGTCGCCATCGTGGTGTCGACCGCGATCTTGCGCTTGTCGAGCACCAGGCCCCAGCCCTTCAGGGGGCCCAGGTCGGCCGTGAACCCGAGCGCTGCGATGACTGCCTGCGCTGCGACCGTCCAGCGCTCGCCGGTCTGGTTGCTGAACAGCTCGACGCCGCGGATGGCGAACGGGTCGGCCGTGTTCGCCCCGGGGGAGTGGCCCTCGTCGCCGATCAGGTGCGCGACCTGGGTGTAGGTGAGAACGTTGACCGACGACTTCAGCACGACGTCGACGGTGTGCGCGTGCGCGCGGAAGCGGTCCCGGCGGTGCACGAGCGTGATCGAGCGGGCGATGGGCTCGAGGTTGTGGGCCCAGTCGAAGGCGCTGTCGCCGCCGCCGACGATGACGATGTCGCGGTCCGCGAGCACGTCGAGCTTCGGCACGAAGTACATGACGCCCCTGCCCTCGAAGGCCTCCGCATCGGGCAGGGGCCGGGGCGTGAAGGTGCCGATGCCGCCGGTGATGAGCACGGCGCGGCTCGTGACCGCCACGCCCTGGTGGGTGCGGACGGTCACGTGCTCGCCGTCGTCGTGGTGCGCGAGCTGCTCGGCGCGGTGCCCGAGCAGGTAGGCCGGGCCGAACTGGCCGGCCTGCTTCACGAGGTTGTCGATCAGCTCCTGGCCCTTGACGGCCGGGAAGCCCGCGATGTCGAAGATGAGCTTTTCGGGGTAGAGCGCGGCCACCTGCCCGCCCGGCTCGGGCAGCGAGTCCATCAGCGTCACCGACAGGCCGCGGAAGCCCGCGTAGTACGCGGCGTACAGCCCGGCCGGGCCGGAACCGATGACCAGCAGGTCCGTGGCGTGGCTCTGCGAGTCCGGACCGGGGGTTTCCACCGTCTGTGCGACGACCGCCATGCACCGCTCCTTCGCGTCCCGCCGCTGCGTGGCGGCCTCACCACCTTAGTGCGCGCAGCGACGCCACACCTCGCGATGTGGGCGCCCCTGACGAGGCCGTCCCGCCGCGCGGCGCCGCGCCCGCGGCTCGCCTCAGGGCCGGGCGAGCTGGTCGAGCTGCCACTCCTGGTGGCTCGACAGGACCCCGCGGCCGCCGAGCAGGGCGGCGTGC
>SKPY01000298.1 GCA_007119305.1 Nitriliruptorales bacterium | reverse complement strand
GAGACCGACGATCGAGAACGGAGAACAGCGTGAACAAGCAGCAGATCATCGATGCCGCGGCAGACAGCGCGGAGATGAGCAAGAGCGACATGGCAACCGCCCTCGACGCCGTCCTCGAGACGATCACCGACGCCCTCAAGGCCGGTGAGAAGGTGGCGATCAGCGGCTTCGGGTCCTTCGAGGTACGGGATCGGGCCGCGCGCGAGGCCCGCAACCCGCAGACGGGCGAGACCATCCACGTGGCGGCCAGCAAGGCGCCGGCCTTCAAGCCCGGCAAGGCGCTCAAGGACGCCGTCAACTAAGGGTTCCAACCGCTGGAGGCTGCTCGGGGGAGCGGGTGACCCGGCCCCCGAGCGTCTGAGCGCCTCGCCCAGGTCGCTTGCTCGGGCTATGCGAGCGCGTTGCGCAGCGGGTCGGCCTGAGGGACGCCCTGGTCGCTGCCCGGGCAGGGGAACGCGCGCAGGGTGCGCGGCACCGACACCCGGCACCGATCCCCGGGCGCGAGGTCGGTCACCGGGCCGAGGCGTGCACGCGCGAGACGACCCCCCGGCAGCCGGACGAAGAGCATCTGGTCGTGGCCGTAGAACTCGCGGCCGACGACCTGCGCCAGCCCCGCCGGGTCCTTGGCGAGGTGGACGTCCTCGGGCCGCACCAGCACCTCCACCGGGCCGTCGAGCGGCTCGCTGAGCCACAGGGGCCCGAGGTCGCTGTCCACGACGCCCGCCCGGGAGCGGCCATGCACGAAGTCGGCCTCGCCCACGAACGCGGCGACGGCGCGGTCCGCGGGTGCGTGGTAGAGCGCCTCGGGCGCTGCCAGCTGCACGATGCGTCCGTCGCCCATGACCGCGACCTCGTCGGCGACGGCTAGGGCCTCTTCCTGGTCGTGGGTCACGAACACGGCGGTGGCACCGGCCTGGGCGAGGATGGCCTGGATGTCGCCGCGCACCTGGGCCCGCAGCCCGGCGTCGAGGTTCGAGAAGGGCTCGTCCAGCAGGATCACCGCGGGACCCGGCGCGAGCGCCCGCGCGAGGGCGACGCGCTGCTGCTGACCGCCGGACAGCTCGTGCGGGAAGCGGTGCCCGAGGCCGGACAGGCCGACGAGCTCGAGGATGCCGGCCACCCGTGCGTTGCGCCCCGCGCGCCGGCGCTGCTTGCGCGGCAGGCCGAACGCGACGTTGCGTGTGACGTCGAGGTGCGGGAACAGGGCGTAGTCCTGGAAGACCATCCCAACCCGGCGCTGGTCGGGCGGCACCCAGGCCCCCCCGCCGGCGACGGGCCGGCCGTCGATCTCCACCGTGCCGGCGTCGGGCGTCTCGAAGCCCGCCAGGAGCCGGAGCAGCGTCGTCTTGCCGCAGCCGGACGGGCCGAGCAGCGCGAGGGTGCGCCCCCGGTGGATGTCGAGGTCGACGTTGTCGACGGCCACCACGTCGGGGAAGGCGCGCGTCAGGCCGGCCACGCGGATGACGGTGTCGGGGGCGGGCTCGCGTCGGAAGGGCAGGACCTCGTGCATCGCGCTCGTAACCAGACTTCGTAGGTTAGGCATACCTAAGCACACCCCAGGGTGGCGTGCCGAGCGGCCGGGCGCAAGTCCCGGCTCCGGCGCAAGCCGCCGGCCGCGGTGGGTGCCGGGGCCCTCAGCCGGCCGACAGACCGTGGTGGGACAGCAGGGCCTCGGGGGACATGACCAGCCCCGTGACGAACGGGCCGAACTCCCCGTAGCGGGCGCTGACCGCGTCGAAGCGCATCTCGTAGACGATGTCGCGCAGCGCCTTGGGCTCGTCGGCCAGCAGGGTCACGCCCCACTCCCAGTCGTCGAGCCCCACCGAACCCGTGATGAGCTGGAGCACACGTCCGCGGTACGTGCGGCCCACGCGCGCATGGCCGCCCATCAGGCGTTTGCGCTCGTCGAAGTCGAGCGCGTACCAGTTGTCAGCGCCCTCACGCCGCTTGCTCATCGGGTAGAAGGACAGCACGCGCTTGGCCGGCAGCTGCGGGTGCAGGCGGTGCTCGGCGTAGGCGCGCATGCGCTCGGCGAACGCGTCGAGCGCCTGCCGATGCGCCTCGGAGCCGTCCGGCAGGCCTTCCTCCTCGACGAGCCGCCGCGCCTCGTCCTCGACGGTGGGCGTGTACTCCGACAGCTCCGTCAGGGACAGGTAGGAGCCGGCCAGCACGAGCGCCTGCCCGAGCGGCGCGGAGGTGAGGGTGACCTTGAGCCGGTCGAGGGCGGCGAGGTCCGGCGCGAGCGCCATGAAGCCGATGTCAGCCTTGTGCCCGAGGACGCTGAAGGCGAGGACCTGCTGGTCCGGCCGCTCGTCGAACGCACGGATGCGGGTGCGGAAGTCCGTGGCGGCCGAGCCGGTGTCGAAGTGCGGGTCGCTGGCGATCTCGCGGCGGACGAGGAAGAACAGATGGAGCACCCCCCAGCCCTCGCTGGGGGTGACGGGTTCGACGCTCATGGATCCTCGGGGTCGGTGGCGGGCGTGGCGGGGACGCAAGCGTAGTGGGTCTGGCCGGGCCGCCGCCGCGCACGGTCGCATCGCTGCGGGGCGTGCGCGCCTCGGCCGGTGCGGGCGGCCGCGCTCCTAGACTGACCGGCATGCCGACGATCGAGCTCAACTGGCGGGTCGTCACCTACGACGAGGCTGGCCCGGCACGTCCCGACCGCCCGCCGCTGCTGCTGCTGCACGGCTTCACCGGGGGCCGGCAGGACTTCGCCGACGTCCTGGAATCCCTCGGCGAGGACCGCCGGGTCGTGGTCGTGGACCTGCCCGGCCACGGTGACAGCGAGGGTTCCGACGACACGGCCGCCTACGGCTTGGCGAGCACGGCGGCGTGGGTGGCGCAGTTCGCCGACGCCGTCGCGCTCGGCGACTTCCACCTGCTCGGCCACTCGCTCGGGGGGCTGATCGCCCAGCGGGTCGCTGCCGGGGCCAGCCAGCGCCTGCGGTCGCTGGTGCTCATGGACACCGGCCTCGGCGCCCCCCGCGAGGAGCCGGCCGAGCGGGTGGTGCGCATCGCCCTCGCTGCCCGCGACGAGGGCCCGGAGGCGGCGGCCGCAGCCAGCCTCGACGACGCGTCGGCTTCCGACGAGGAGCGGGCGGAGGCCACCGCGCGCTTTCGTGCGCTGAACCCCGCCGCCGTGGTCGGCGCCGCGCGGGGGCTCGTGCATGCGGTGCCGTTGAGCGCCTTCCTGCGCGGCATCGACGTGCCGGTGCTCGTGCTCCACGGGGAGCAGGACGAGACATGGACGCTGTCCGAGCAGCGCCTGCTGGCCGCGACGGTCGCGGGCGCGGAGCACGTCGTGATCCCGGCTGCCGCGCACTCGCCGCAGCGGGAGAACCCCGAGGCCTGGCTCGCGGCGCTGCGCGGCTTCCTGCGGCGGGTGGATGAAACGGCATCAGGCGGGTAAGCCATGGCCAACGGGCGTCCGCGTATGCTGCGGTCGCACCCGGTGGGGCCCGGGCGGTCGCAGCCCGACGACTGGAAGGAGCGCTCATGCCGATCACCCACGTGAAGGGCGTCAAGCCCGCGGACATCGCCCCGGCCGACAACCTGCTCACCCGGTTGTGGCAGCGCGGGGAGACCTCGAGCAAGGAGATCGTGCGCTACCTCGACGGCGACAGCTGGCGCGGCCTGACCTGGGGGCAGCTCGCCGACCGGGTCCAGGCCCTCGCAGCGGGCCTGATCGCAGGGGGCGTCCAGCCGGGGGACCGCGTCGCGCTGATGAGTCCGACGCGCCTCGAGTGGACCCTGGCCGACCTCGCCGTCCTCGCGGCCGGTGGGGTCACCGTGCCGATCTACGAGACGAGCTCGCCGGCGCAGTGCGGCTGGATCCTGTCCGACTCGGGGGCCAAGGCCGCGATCGCGGGCGGCGCGGAGCACGCGAAGGCCCTCGACCAGGCACGCGAGCACGCCCCGGACCTCGGGGAGATCATCGTCATCGACGACGGCGGGCTGGACGAGCTGGCCGAGCGCGGCAGCGACGCGCAGCGCGCCGAGGTCCGTGAGCGGTCCAGGGCCGTGTCGCAGGACGACCTGTTCTCGATCATCTACACGTCGGGGACCACGGGCAACCCGAAGGGCTGCATGCTCACCCACGGCAACATGCTGTTCGCGGCCCGCCAGTCCGAGGTCGTGCTGAGCCGCATGCTCGCCGAGGACGACTCGACGCTGCTGTTCCTGCCGCTCGCGCACGTCTTCGCGCGCCTCGTCCAGTTCATGTGCCTCGAGAGCGACGTCCAGATCGGCTACGCGCGGTCGGTGGACACGCTGCAGGAGGACCTCGCCTCGTTCAAGCCGTCGTTCCTGCTCGCCGTCCCGCGCGTGTTCGAGAAGGTGTTCAACGGTGCGCAGCGCAAGGCCGGGGAGGGCGTGAAGGCCAAGATCTTCGACTTCGCCGTGTCGGCCGGCCGCGAGTGGTCGGAGGCGATCAACGAGGGACGGCAGCCGGGGTTCTTCACAAACGCAAAGCGCGGCCTCGCCGGCAGGCTCGTGTACTCCAAGCTCAGGGACGCCATGGGCGGCCGCGTGCGCTACTGCGTCTCGGGCGGCGCGCCGCTGGCGCCGCACCTGGCGCACTTCTTCCACGCCGCCGGAGTGACGATCCTCGAGGGCTACGGGCTCACCGAGACGAGCGCTCCCGCGACGGTGAACACCCCCGAGGCCATGCGCATCGGCACGGTGGGGCAGCCGCTGCCCGGCGTGGAGGTCCGCGTCGACGCGGACGGCGAGATCCTCATCAAGGGCGGCAACGTCTTCCGCGGCTACTTCCAGAACGACGAGGCCAGCCGGGAGGTTCTCACCGCCGACGGGTGGTTCCGCTCCGGCGACCTCGGCGAGATCGACGAGGACGGGTTCTGCACGATCACCGGCCGCAAGAAGGAGATCATCGTCACCGCAGGCGGCAAGAACGTCGCGCCCGCGGTCCTCGAGGAGCGGCTCAAGTCCCACCGGCTCGTGTCCCAGGCGATGGTGGTCGGCGACGACAAGCCCTTCATCGGGGCGCTCGTCACCCTGGACCCCGACGAGCTCCAGGCCTTCGCCAAGGAGCACGAGCTGCCGGACGACCCCACCGAGCTCACCCAACACGACGCTGTCCG
>SKPY01000028.1 GCA_007119305.1 Nitriliruptorales bacterium | reverse complement strand
GCAGCGCCGCCACGAGGTCGTCGCGGGCGAGGTCGGTGACGTCGCTGCCCCGCGCCTCGCAGGCGGTCACGAGGGCGCCCACGCGCTCGTGCGCCGCGCGGAAGGCGACGCCGCGGCGGACGAGCTCCTCGGCCAGGTCCGTGGCGAGGGCGAAGCCCCCGGCGGCGGTGGACTCGAGGCGTGCCCGGTCGAAGGTCAGCGAGCGGACCGTGCCGGCGAGCGCCGGCAGCACGAGCTCGAGGGTGTCGACCGCGTCGAAGAGCGGCTCCTTGTCCTCCTGCAGGTCCCGGTTGTAGGTGAGCGGCAGGCCCTTGAGGGTGGTCAGCAGGGCGACGAGGTCGCCGACCACGCGACCGGTCTTGCCGCGCACGAGCTCGGCGACGTCGGGGTTGCGCTTCTGGGGCATGATCGAGCTGCCGGTGGAGAACGCGTCGCCGACCCGCGCCCAGCCGAACTCCGCGCTCGACCACAGCACGATCTCCTCGCCGAGGCGCGACAGGTGCACCGCGAGCAGTGCCGCCGCGGCAAGGAGCTCGACGGCGAAGTCCCGGTCGGCGACCGCGTCCATCGAGTTCTCCGCGACGCGCGCGTAGCCGAGCGCCTCGGCGTAGCGCGCCGGGTCGAGGTCCAGCGTGAGCCCCGCCAGGGCACCGCCGCCGAGCGGGCAGGCGTCGAGCCGCTCCAGGCAGTCCGCGACGCGGCCTGCGTCACGCTCGAGCGCCCAGGCGTGGGCGAGCAGGTGGTGGCCGAGCGTCGTCGGCTGGGCGCGCTGCAGATGCGTGTAGCCGGGCGCGAGCCAGTCGGCCGTGGCCTCCGCCTGGTCCGCCAGCGCGCCCTGGAGCGCGCGGATCCCGGCGAGCACGCTGGCGCCGGCGTCCTTGCAGTACAGGCGCAGGTCGTTGGCGATCTGGTCGTTGCGGCTGCGCCCGGCCCGCAGCCGGCCGCCCGCCTCGCCGGTGAGCTCCACGAGGCGGCGCTCGACCGCGCCGTGGAGATCCTCGTCGCCGGGCTCGAAGGCGAACCGCCCCTCCTCCAGCTCGGCCGCCACCTGCTCGAGGCCGTCGAGGACGGCCGCGTGCTGCTCGGCGCTGAGCAGGTCGAGGCGGCGCAGCTCGTCGGCGTGGGCGCGCGAGCCGGCGAGGTCGTACGGCCACAGGCGCGCATCGAAGTCGATGCTGCGCCCGAGCCGCCACGCCGCCGCGTCGGGCTGCTCGGTGAACCGTCCGCCCCACAGCCGCCCTTCAGCCACGCCCACCCCCGGCGGCCGTGCGCAGCGCCGCTGCCCGCAGCCGTCGGGCAGGCGGGTCACCGGCACCGAGCGGGTGCGGGGCTCGCAGCAGGCTCACAGGGCGCCCTGCCGGCGGGCCCACACCTTCGTGGGCAGTCCCCACAGCTTCACGAAGCCCTCGGCCTGGGTGTGGTCGAAGCGGTCTTGCGCGTCGTAGGTCGCGAGGTCGTGGTCGTACAGGCCGATGTCGCTGCGCCGGCCTGCGACCGACGCCTGCCCCTTGTACAGGCGCATGCGCACCTCACCCGACACGTAGCGCTGGCTCTCGGCGACGAAGGCGTCCAGCGCGCGCTTGAGCGGCGTGTACCACAGACCGTTGTAGATGAGCTGCGCGTAGCGGCCTTCCAGCCCGCGCTTGTCCTGCGCGAGCTCCTGCTCGAGGCAGAGGTCTTCGAGGTCGCGGTGCGCGGTGAGGATCGTCACCGCGGCCGGGCACTCGTAGATCTCACGGCTCTTGATGCCCACGAGGCGGTCCTCGACCATGTCGATGCGGCCCACCCCGTGCGCGCCCGCGCGCCGGTCCACCTCGGCGATCAGCGCGACGAGGTCGAGCTCCTTGCCGTCCAGCGCGACGGGCAGGCCGGCACGGAACGCGAGCACGAGCTCGTCCGGCTCGTCGGGTGCGGCGTCGAGCGCCGCGGAGCGCTCGAAGACGTCCTCGGGCGGGCTCGCCCACGGGTCCTCGAGGATGCCGCACTCGGCGGTGCGGCCCCACAGGTTCTCGTCGATCGAGTAGGGCGAGTCCGCCTTCACGGGGATCGGGATGGCGCGCTCCTCCGCCCACCGGATGGCCCCCTCGCGGGACAGGCCCCATTCGCGGATCGGCGCCTCGACGGCGAGCTCCGGGTCGAGAGCCATCGCGGTCACCTCGAAGCGGACCTGGTCGTTGCCCTTGCCCGTGCAGCCGTGCGCGATCGCCGCTGCGCCGTGCTCGCGGGCGGCCGCGACGAGATGACGGGTGATGAGCGGGCGCGAGAGCGCCGACACGAGCGGGTACTTGCCCATGTAGAGGGCGTTGGCGGCGATGGCCGGCGCGACGAACTCGTCGGCGAACTCGTGGCGGGCGTCGACGACGACGGACTCCACGGCCCCGCAGTCGAGCGCACGCTGGCGCACCCGGTCGAGCTCTCCGGGCGCGGCTTGGCCCACGTCGATCGCGCAGGCGACCGTCTCGTAGCCCTTCTGCTCGGCGAGCCAGCGGATCGCCACGGAGGTGTCGAGCCCGCCCGAGTAGGCGAGCACCACGCGCTTGCGGTCAGTCATGAGCTGGTCCTTGTCCTGGTTGGCTTCGCGGTCTGGGTTCGCGCCCGGCCGCCACCTCGCCGTCCTTCACGGTGGCCAGCAGGTCGGCGACCTGCCGTCCCGTCCGGTCCTCCTCGGCGACCACGAGCAGCGTGTCGTCACCCTGCACGGTGGCGAGCACCCCCGGCAGCGCGGCCGCGTCGATCGCGCTGGCGACCGTGCCGGCCGCGCCGGGCGGCGTGCGGACCACGGCGAGGTTGCCGCTCGCGGCGATCCCCAGAGCGAACTGGCGCAGCAGCTGGCCGAGGCCCCCCGTCTCCGGTACGGCGTACATGAGCCGGCCGTCCGCCGCGCGCACCTTGGCGATCCCGAGCTCGTCGAGGTCGCGGCTCACCGTCGCCTGGGTGGCCTCGACACCGTGCTGCGCGAGCAGGCTCACGAGCTCGGTCTGGCTGCACACCGCTCGGGCGGCCACGAGCTCACGGATGAGCTCCTTGCGCTGCTCACGACGACTGCGCAGCACTAGCCCTCACCTCCGAGGAGCAGCCGCAGCAGCGCCTTGAGGGCAGGCCGGCGGTTGGCTGCCTGCGCCCAGACCACGCTCTGCTGGCCCTCGAGCACGTCGGCGGCGATCTCGTCGCCGCGGTGGGCCGGCAGGGGGTGCATGACGATCGCGTCGGGCTCGGCCGCCTCCATCACGTGGTAGCCCACCTGGAAGGGCTGGAAGATGAGCTTGCGCGCGTCCCGCTCCCCGCCCTGCTCCATGGTGGCCCACGCGTCGGTGTAGACGACGTCGGCGCCGCGTGCGGCTGCGAGCGGGTTGGTGGTCACGAGCACGCTGCCCGCACCGGCCGCCGCGAGCTTCTCGGCGAACTCGACCACCTGTGGGATCGGTTCGTAGCCCGGCGGGGAGGCCACCGCCACGTGCATGCCGGCCAGCGCCCCGCCGCGCAGCAGGGAGTTCGCGACCGCGCCGCCGTCGCCCAGGTACGCCAAGCGCACCCCCGCCAGCGTGCCCTTGTACTCGCGGATCGTCTGCAGGTCCGCGAGCACCTGGCAGGGGCACGCGAAGCCCGAGCGCGCGTTGATCACCGGGACGCCGGTCGCGGCCGCCAGCGCCTCGACCCGCCCGTGCTCGCCGCTGCTCACGACGAGCGCGTCCAGGCTGCGGGCCAGCGCGCGGGCAGCGTCGGCGAGGCAGGCGCGATCGCCCAGCTGCAGCTCGTCGGCGGTGAGCACGACCGGGTGCCCGCCCAGCTCGCGGACCGCGAGGTCGAACGCCACACGCAGGTGCATCGCCGGCTGTTCGAAGAGCAGCCCGACCGCGCGTCCGTGGAGGTCGTCGGACCAGGCGTGCTCGGCCTTCAGCTGGTCGGCGTCGTCGAGGAGGGCCGCGAGCTCGGCCGCGGACAGCTCGTCGATGGTCAGCAGGTCACGCCTGGGCATCTGGCGCCCCCTCGCCGATCAGCGCCCGCAGGCGGGACAGCAGCGCCCCGACCTCGAACGGCTTGACGAACACGTTCGCCGCGCCGAGCCGCTCCCGGCAGGCCGCGGCGGCGTCGGGCATGCCGGTCATCACGAGCACGGGGGTGTCGGCCTCGTCCTGCGCGAGCTCGTCGAGGACCCGAAAGCCCCCGGCGTCCGGCATCATGATGTCGAGGAGGAGCGCGGTGGGCGCGTGCAGCCGCACCTTGAGCAGTCCCTCGACGCCGTCGCGCGCCACGGCCACCTCGTAGCCTTCCGCTCTGACGAGCGTCTCGAGCAGGCCGCGCAGGGCCCGATCGTCCTCGACGATCAGCACCAGCGGCCGGCGGCGCATCCCGCTCACGCCCACTTCGCCCCGGCCGCGCTGAGCGCGGCGTCGAGCCGCTCGACCGCCACGTCGAGCTCGCGCTCGTCGATCACCAGCGGCGGCGCGAGCCGCACGGCGTCGGGCGCCACGTCGTTCACGACCAGCCCGGCGTCCAGGGCGGCGGCGGCCACGTCGGCGGCCACCGGGGCGGCGAGCTCGAGCGCCTGCAGCAGGCCACGCCCCCGCATGCCCGTCGCGACCGTGTGCGCCGCAGCCAGCTCGACGAGGCGCTCGGACAGGGCAGCGCCCAGGCGGGCAGCCCGCTCGCACAACCCGTCGCGCTCGATCACCTCGAGCACCGCCAGCGCCGCCGCGCAGACCACCGGGCCGCCGCCGAACGTGCTCGCGTGGTCGCCGGGCCCGAACGCCTTCGCGGCCTCCCCGCGGGCCACGATCGCCCCGATCGGCAAGCCGTTGGCGAGCGCCTTGGCCAGGCACACGACATCGGGGACGACCGGCGCGCCCTCCCAGCTGGTCGTCTGCCAGCCGTACCAGGCGCCCAGCCGCCCCAGGCCCGTCTGCACCTCGTCGACGATGAGCAGGGCGTCCACGCGCTCGCAGGCCGCGCGCGCGGCGGCCAGGACCTCGTCGGCGACCGGTCGGACCCCGCCCTCGCCCTGGATGACCTCGACCAGCACGGCGCACGTGTCGTCGCCCACCGCGGCGTCGAGCGCGGCCGGGTCGTCGGGCGGGACGTGGGTCACCCAGTCACCAAGCGGTTCGAACGG
>SKPY01000319.1 GCA_007119305.1 Nitriliruptorales bacterium | reverse complement strand
GCGGTGCTGATCGCCCCGGGCGCGAACAGGTTGGCCTGGTACAGCGGTGCGGCGAACAGCAGGGCGTTGGCGAGCACGAGCACCCCGTACGCCCCGTACGCGGCTGCTGTGGTGCGGGCCTGCCGGGCCAGGTGCGTGGCCAGCCAGGAGACGACCATGAAGCCACCGAGGATCAACAGCCAGTTCGTCGCGACGACCACCTCGAAGATCGCCGCGGCCAACCCGGTGGTGAACAGCACGTACTGGGCGGCGACGAACGCGGCGATGCCGCCGACCAGGTGCCCGTAGACCCGCCCCATGAACTGCGTGCGCACCTCAGGCGCAGCGGCTGCCACCGGCACCCCTGCGGTCACGTCTGTCATCGCGGCCTGCTCCTTCGTTCCGACGCCGGGTGCGTCCCGACGATGCTCACATCCACGCTAGCTTCGCACCGGGCCGGTGGTTGGCCCCGCGTGGCCGGGAACACATCCGCTGCGTCCCGCGCGACCCGCTGTGGAAGCCCCTGCGGCAGCCGAGCATAGTACGGACCCGACCACGAGGGAGGAAGGAGCCCCCGCGATGCCCACCCCTGCGGTGCGCCGCCAGATCGAGGAGCGCCTGGAGGACCTGCAGCAGCGGCACCTGCCGGAGGAGCCCGGCAGCGTCGCCAGCTACTACGCCTCCGGACGCGGCTACTACGCCCCGGAGCTGGCCGGCAGTGAGCGGGACGAGTTCGCGGTCTGCGGCGCGACGGTGGACGGGGAGGTCTTCTGCGCCGGCGACCGCGAGGTGCGCTTCCCGCTGCAGTCGATCTCCAAGGTGTTCGCCTACGCGCTGGCGCTGGCCGACCGCGGCTCCGATGCGGTCCTGGAGCGTGTCGGCGTGGAGCCCAGCGGCGACGCCTTCAACTCGATCGTGTTCGACGAACGCCACCACCGCCCCTACAACCCCATGGTCAACGCAGGCGCGCTGGTGACGAGCGACCTGGTGCTCGGCCGGGACCCCGACGAGAAGCTCGACCGGCTCGTCGCGGCGTTGCGCTGCTACAGCGGCGATGCCGGCCTCCAGCCCGATGCGGAGACCTTCGAGCTCGAGCTGGCCACCGCCGACCACAACCGGGCCTCGGCCTACCTCATGCGCAACCTGCGGATGCTCGAAGGCGACGTGGAGGCGATCCTCGCCTTGTACCTGCGCCAGTGCTCGGTCCACGTCGACGCCCGCGACCTCGCCGTGATGGCCGCCACACTGGCCAACGGCGGCGTCAACCCGCTCACGGGCGAGCGGGCGCTGCCGCGAGCGCGCGTCCGTGACGTGCTCAGCGTGATGCACACCTGCGGGATGTACGACTACGCGGGCCAGTGGGCCTTCGAGGTGGGCGTGCCTGCCAAGAGCGGCGTGAGCGGCGGCATCCTGGCGGTGATCCCCGGCAAGATCGGCCTCGGCGTGTTCTCCCGCGGGCTCGATGACTACGGCAACAGCGTGCGGGGCGTGCGCGTGTGCAAGGAGATCTCGGAGCGGCTGGGCTTGCACGTGTTCGCGACCGAGACCGAAGACGCCATGCTCAGGCTGACGGCGCCGAGCGAGCCCTGACGTTCAACCGGTTGCCAGGAACCTGCCGCTGTCCAGCAGGTTGACCAGGCGGCTGGTGAGGTACCGCTCATCCCTCGTCGGCCGGGGCGGCGTGATCCGGCTGCGGCGCCGGGCGCCAGAAGGGCCAGGACGCCAGCGCCGCGACGTGCAGGCCGTAGGTGGTGAGGCGATAGGTCGCCAGGCCGGCGGACGCGACCGCCGCCTGCTCACCCAGGCCGGTCAGCAGGGCCACGACGACCACGTCCGTCGTTCCCAGCCCGGCGGGAGAGATGGGCAGCCCCGTGAGCAGGTAGCCGACCGCGAAGGCTGCGAGCACCTCCGCCCAGCCGACCTGCAGACCGGCGCCGCGCGCGGCGATGTGCATGCCGAGGTAGACGAGCGCGACGTGGGTGAGGTGGTGGCCCATGTACCACAGCGCCATGGCCAGAGGCCGGTCCCGCAAGGCTTGGCCGGTCGACGCCTGCAGGACGACCGCCCGTTCTGGCAGACCCAAGGGCTCGGGCCGGGCGAAGGCCCGCGCCAGGGCTGACAGCGGGCGTTGGACCATGCGGGCCACGAGCCGGGCCGTCCTCGGCCGTCCGAGGAGGCGAAGGAGAACGATGACGGTCACGATGCCGGCCACCGCGATCGCTGCGACCTCCCAGCCCCTGGCGAGCGGGGACGTGCCGAACGCGGCGACGGCTACCAGACCGAGGAGCGGCAGCAGCAGCTTCGTCACGGTGTTCCACACGCTCGTCACCGCGAGGGCGTGGGCGATGCCCGTGGGCCGAATCCCCCGGCTGCGCAGCATCGTCACCAGCACACCGGTTCCGGCGGCCCATCCGGCCGGGACGAACCGGGCGATCCCACCGGCCACCGCGCGGGCGCGAATGGCCGCCCCCAGGGCCAGCCCCGGGGCAGCGGTCGACACAGTCAGCCCGTGCGTGACCAGGTAGATGCCGAGCAGGGCGCCGGCGACCCCGACGTCAGCGAGCCGGATGTGGGCGACCAGCAGCTCGCCGGCCTCATCGAGGTCGCCGAGGTCAGGCAGGATTACGAGCAGCAGCCAGCCGACGAGGGCCGCGCTGGCTGCGTAGCCGAGGTAGCGCAGCAGACGGCGAGGGCGGGCGGTGTCACCCACCCTCATGGAGCCGAACTGCCCAGGCTGGCAGCAACACGCGGTGCCGCGCGTGGCGCTCGTGTCCGTGCCTCATGGGCAGGTCTCGGCGATGACCCACTCGGTGCTCGCCTGCACCTCGTCCTGCTCGAACGGGCTGACCGACACGGTGTACTCGCCGGTGCGCTCACCGTCGGGCACGCTCCCGGGCACCCCGAGGACGCCTTCGGCATCGACCTCGCCCGTGGTCCTGGCTTCCATCCCGTCGGGATGCGGGTCGATCAGGACGCTGTAGTCGGCGCCGGGCTCCAGGCCCCGGTGCGACGACGGTGAAGCTGTCACCGATCTCGGCGCATGCCGGTTCGACCGCGATGGTCGGCGCGTCGAGGCAGCGCTCGTCCAGCATTGCCGTCGCCGTCTCGTAACGTGTGTCGCCCGCGACCCGAAAGAGCTCGTCGAAGCCGGCGTCCCGGAGCTGGCCTCGATGTCCGCGTGCAGCGCCGCTTCGCCGCCCACGAGGTACGCGATCTCGACGTCGAGCGCCGTGAGCGCCTCCATGGTCACCGCGGGCACCTCCTCGTGGCGGCTGAGCAGGTTGACGCGTCGGTCCCGAGCAGGCCGTAGCTGGCCACCAGCGCATCAGGGTAGCCCTGGTCAGACGCGACGATCGCCGCTTCGGAGGATTCGTACGTCTCCGAGCGATCTCGGCAGCGGTTGCGTACCGGTCAGGGCCCTCCACTCTGGCAGGGGTCACCCCGTCGCCGGTCTCGGCGGCTGCGGGGGGCTGGTCCCCCAGTGTCGAGCCGCGAGCGCCAGCACCGCCGCGACGGCGAGCAGCGGCACCACAGGCGTCCGGACGTGCACGACACGCATCACAGCGCCACCTCCAATGCCTCGCAAAGGATGCGGATGTGCACTGCGCATTGCCCGGGTTAACCGCTGCGGGTGACCGCTAAACATCGCCGCGCGGCCCTGCGAGCCGGGCCGGGCTGGCGCCCGCTCGGGGCCGCCAGCGGGTGCCGCCATCCGGCCTCAGCAGGTGCCGCCGGCCGGCGTCCCCCGACGCCCCACCCGGCGTCAGCCGACGCCGCCGCCCGGCGTGCCCTCGTGCGCCTCGTCCCCCGAGTGGTTCGCCGTAGCGGTCTGCACCGAACGCGCGGCTCGTCTTCGGGCCGGCACATGGGCGTACACCACGAGCGCCAGCAACAGCGCGACGATGACCAGGCCGGTCGCGTCCATCACCGCCCCACCTCGGCCGCGGCGACGACCGGGAGCGTCACGACCACACGCACGCCCGCTGCTGCGCATGGCTGCTGGCGGTTCTCGATCGCGATCGGCTCGTGGCCGCAGCCAGGGCAGAGCCAGTCGGTGGCCTCGCCCCGCCCTGTCGGGCAGTAGAACCACCGGTCGCAGTCGCCGCACCGTCCCCAGATCTTCACTCCCAAACCCCTGTTTCTCGCAGTCGCAGCCAAGTGCGCCACCAGGCGAGAGCGGCGCAGGAACCGTACGGCTCCCGGAAGCAGCCAACCCGACAGCGGGCAATCACCACGCAGCGGAGCGTGAGGTCTTTACCCTGCAGCACAGGGAGACAACCCACAACCCTCTCCCAGGGGGCGCGCACACCCCCCCGGGACAGGCAGCCAGGGGGTGCGTCAGCCGCGTGTGGCGGAGCCGCCGAGCATGCGGCACCCGCGCCGCATGCTCACGCACGGCGGTGGTGCTGAGCCCCGGCGGCGAAGATCCCTATCCGAACTCGGGCAGCGTCACGAACCCGTAGCCGCGACCACGCAGCTCGCGGATGATGCGTGGGAGCGCGTCAGCGTCGAGCGTCGAGCCGTCGTTGGGATGCGAGCCGACGTGCATGAGCACGATCTGTCCGGGCTGCACGGTGTCGAGCACCCGCTCGACCACTGCGTCGGCGGACATCCCGCCGCTCGTGCCCTGCCAGCCGAGGGTGTCGACCGTCCAGCGCACCGAGCCGTAGCCGGCGTCGTTGACCGTCGCGATCGTGCGCTCGTCGCGGTCGCCGAAGGGAAAGCGGAACCACGGCCGGTCGTCCTGACCGGTCACGTCGCGGATGGCCCTTCGTGTACGGGTGAGCTCGCCGCGGATCTGCTCGCCGCTGAGCTCGGTGAAGTGCGGGTGGCTGTGGGAGTGGTTGCCGATGGGATAGACGCGGCCGATGCGCTCGGTGTGCTCGGGGTAGCGCTCGACCCACAGGCCGGTGAGGAAGAACGTGGCCGGCACGTTCTCGTCGGCGAGGGTGGCGAGGATCGGCTCGACCGCGTCGGCGTTCGCGCCGGCGTCGAAGGTGAGCGCGACCACCTGCTCCTCGGTCGGCAGCACCTCCCATTCGGTGCCGAGCAGCCCGGCGGGCACCGGCCCCGGGGCTTCCGGCGCAGGGGCCGGCGGCCGTGGGGTCGGCGTGGGCGTCGGGGCCGGCGTAGGCGT
>SKPY01000190.1 GCA_007119305.1 Nitriliruptorales bacterium | reverse complement strand
CGAGCACCAGCAGCCGCGCCAGCCCGAGCACCAGCAGCCGCGCCAGCCCGAGCACCAGCCGCGCCAGGCCGAGCACGAGCCACGCCGGCCCGAGGACCAGCCGCGCCAGCAGCAGTCGGTGGACGAGGCACGCGAGCAGCGGCCGGATGCCGTGCCCGCACCCCCACCGGACGCGCCGGCCGGCCGTTGACGCCGGCACCGTCGTGTTACAGAATGGAGCCTGACAGGGCCGGTCACGTAACACGTCGGAGGTGTGGCAGCCCGCATGCGCGCCCGCTCCGCGCTCTTCACGCTGTTCGGCGACGTCATCCGACCTGCCGGCGGCGAAGCCTGGTTGAGCACGCTCACGGCGTGCATGGGCACGCTCGGGTTCACCCCCGAGGCCACGCGCACGGCGCTGCACCGGATGGCCGCAGAGGGCTGGGTCGAACCGCGCAGGGCGGGCCGCTATGCCGCCTACCGCCTGACCGAGCGCGGCGTCGACCGCCTCGAGGAGGCCGCGGCGCGTATCTACCGCCTGCGTGCCGCGGACTGGGACGGGCGCTGGCGCCTGCTCGTCGGCCCTGCCCCGGCCCGCCGCTCCGACCTTGCCCGTGCGTTGCAGTGGATGGGCTTCGGCCAGCTGTCCCCGGGCACGTGGGTGAGTCCGCACGAGCACGGCACACGCCTCGCCACGGTGCTCGCAGAGCACGGGGCGGGTGCGGCGCTGCGCTTCGTCACCACGACCGACGCAGACGCCGAACGCGACGCGCAGATCGTCGCGAGCGCCTGGGACCTCGGCGGCCTGAACGAGGCGCACGCGGCCTTCATCCGCCGCTGGCAGCACGTGGAGCCGCCACAGGCGCCCGAGGCGGCGTTCGCGACCCGCATCCGACTCGTGCACGACTGGCGCTCGTTCCTGCACCTCGACCCCGGGCTGCCCGCGGCGCTGCTGCCTCCGCACTGGCTCGGGGACGAGGCGGCGCGCTCCTTCCGCGCCCTGTACGAGGCTGTGGAGGAGCCGGCGTGGGCTTTCTACGACACCCTCGCCGCCGCTGGCCCCCCGGGGCTGCGCGCCCGCCGCGCCGGCGCGCAGGCACGTCCCTTCGCCACCGCGTTGCACGCCCTCCAGACCCGCACGCACACCCCGGCCTGACCCGCCACCACGAAAGCGAGGCCCCATGAGCTACGAGCGTCGCACCGCGGACTTCCGGGCCCGCATCGCCGCGGGCGAGAAGATCGAGGCGACGGACTGGATGCCCGACGAGTACCGCCAGGCCGCGCTGAAGTTCATCGAGATGCACGCCAACTCGGAGATCATGGGCGCACTGCCCGAACGCGAGTGGATCCCCCGCGCCCCGTCGCTGCGCCGCAAGATGTCGCTCACCGCCAAGGTCCAGGATGAGGTCGGCCACGGACACATGCTCTACCGGGTCGCCGAGGACCTCGGCAAGTCGCGTGAGGCGATGATCGACGATCTCATCCACGGGCGGACGAAGTTCCACAACGTCTTCCACTACCCCACCCGCACCTGGGGCGACGTCGCCGTGATCGGCTACCTGATCGACGGTGCTGCGCTCGTGACGCAGCGGGCGCTCCTCGACTGCTCCTACGCCCCGTACGTGCGGGTCCTGCGCCGCATCTGCGCCGAGGAGAGCCTGCACCAGCGCCACGGCGAGGATCTCGTGCTCGAGCTGTGCAGCGGGACCGCCGCGCAGCGGGCGCTGTTCCAGGAGGCGGTCGAGCGCTGGTGGGATCCGCTCATGGCGTTCTTCGGCCCGCCGTCGCAGCCGGACAAGGACGTGCTGCTGCACTGGGGCTTGAAGGTCAAGACGAACGAGCAGCTGCGCTTCGAGTTCCTGTCGACGTACGTGCCCAAGCTGTGGGACCTCGGCATCCGCGTGCCGGACGACGACCTCGGCTACGACCCGGAGACAGGCGAGTGGCGCTGGACCGAGCCGGACTGGGACGAGTTCTGGCAGGTGGTCAAGGGCCACGGCCCGATGACCGAGACGCGGCTGGCGCTGCGCCGCTGGATGCAGGAGACCAACGGGTGGGTCCGTGAGGTCATGGCCGAGCCGACCCGCGCGATCGCTTGACCCGTGCATGCGACCCAAGCGCCAGCGCCGCGGTCGCATGCTCCGTATAGCCGGTTGTGGCGGTCGCGCCAGCGACCGTCATGGAGATGCTGACCCGTGCATGCGACCCAAGCGCCAGCGCCGCGGTCGCATGCTCCGCATAGCCGGTTGTGGCGGTCGCGCCAGCGACCGGCACAAAGATGCTGAGGAGGCGCGATGAGCAACCGCTGGGAGGTGTTCGGCAAGCGCACCGCCGACGACGCCTGGCAAGCGGTGGGCGCGGTGCAGGCGCCCGACGAGGAGGTCGCGCTGCTGTTCGCCAAGGAGTCGTTCTTCCGCCACGGCGAAGGGGTGGACGTCGCCGTCGTCCGCACGCGGGACTTCCACGTCTCCGGCGACCCCGACCTGCTGGCCTTCCACACCGACAAGTCCTACAAGCTGCAGTCGGGCTACCCGCTCGGGGACAAGCGCCGCAGAGCCGCCGAGCACGCGCAGGCGCTCGGCGTCGTGATCGCCGACCGTCCGCGCCCGCAGGACCGGCGGACGCGCAACCCCGAGCACCGCTCCTCGACGTCCCACCGGGAGGCGAGCGACGCGTGAGCGCTGCGAGCACCGGGCAGCCTGACCTGCGGCTCGACACGGCCGATCCCCGCCTCGTGCTGCTGCTGGCTCTCGGCGACGACGAGCTCGTGCTCGGCCACCGCCACAGCCACTGGACGGGCGTGGCTCCGCACCTCGAGGAGGACCTCGCCTTCTCCTCCATCGCCCAGGACGAGATCGGCCACGCGGTCGTGTGGTACGGCCTTGCGAGCGAGCTCACCGGGCACGACCCGGACGCGCTCGGGCTGGGGCGCGCACCGCACGAGTACCGCAACGCCATCCTGGTCGAGCGCGAGAACGGCGACTGGGGCTACTCGATCGCCCGCCAGTACCTCTACGACACCGCCGACGACGTGCGCCTGTCCGCGCTCGCCGACTCCGCCTGGACGGCGCTGGCACAGGCCACGGGGGCCATCCGGCGCGAGGAGCGCTACCACCTCATGCACGCGCGCACGTGGCTGGACCGCCTCGCGCACGGCCCCGTGGAGGCTCGCCGCCGCGTGACCGCGGGGCTCAGCGCCGCGCTGCGTGACGCGCTCGGCCTGTTCGAGCCCCTGCCGGGCGAGGCTGCGCTCGTGGACGAGGCCATCCTGCCGACGTCGCACGCCGACCTGCTCCAGCGCTGGCTCGACCTCGTCGCCGCCGACCTCGAGCGGGTGGGGTTGGAGCGGGTGCTCGAGGAGGGCACGAGCCTGGCGGACGCCGACTTCGTGCCGACCTCGTCGGGGCAGATGGAGGCGCCTGCCGCCCTGTCGGCCCCCCACCTCGAGCGGCGCGCCGACCGCTGGGAGCCCGTCGGGGAGTTCAGCGGGCACGGCGGGCGCTGGGGGCGCCACAGCGAGGCCTTCACCGCGGTCTGGGAAGAGCTGACCGGCACCTATCGTGCGCACCCGGGAGCGAGGTGGTGACCGTGCACACCGCGCAGAGCGTCACACCGGAGCAGGTCCGCGCCGTCGTCGACACCGTGCCCGACCCCGAGATGCCGCCGGTGACGGTCGGCGATCTCGGCATGGTCCGCGACGTCGTGGTCGAAGCCGGCGCTGACGGCGCCCGGGTCGTCGTCGAGCTCATCCCGACCTACTCGGGCTGCCCCGCGACGCAGGTCATCCGGGAGGACGTCGCGGAGGCCGTCGGCGCCCTCACCGGCGTCAGCGCGGTCGAGGTGCGCTTCTCCTTCGCGGAGACGTGGACGCCGGAGCGCATCTCCGAGCGGGGGCGTGAACGGCTGCGGCAGTTCGCGATCGCCCCGCCGGAGCGGCGGCAGAGGCCCGGCGGCTGCCTGCCTGCGCGCGAGGACGCGCCCTTCGCGCTGCCAGCGGCCCGCTGCCCGATCTGCGGATCGGGCGACACCACCGCGGACTCGCCGTTCGGACCGACGCCGTGCCGCTCGAGCCACTACTGCCGCGCCTGCAGGAACCCCTTCGAGGCCATGAAGCCGTAGCCTCGGCACGGTTCCGCCCCGCGGGCCTTGGGGATGCTCGACCCCGCAGACGCTGCTACAGGAGGTTGGGCGTGGCACGAGTGCGCGTATGGAGGCTGCCGGAGCAGGGCATCGAGCACTTCGCCGACCCGCCGGCGCGCGACCAGGTCGCCCGCACGTGGGCAGGCACGACGCTGTGCGGGCAGCAGGGCGAGCTGCGCTGGGTGCACTGGGAGATCGTCGACGAAGCCAAGACCTGCACGGCGTGCGCGGCCGTCGAGGGCTCCTACAAGCCCACGCTCGAGGGCGACTACCCCGGCCCCCCGTAGCCGCCGGGCCCGTGGAGGGGCCCGCATGCGTGACCTACGCTGTCCACAGGCGCCGACAGCGCGGCGCACCGCGCAGGCCGTTGCCGCCGTGCGGTGCTCGGCATGGACGAGGAGGAGCCCGCATGGCCGCACCGACGCAGACGCACGGGCTCACCTACGCCGACCTCGCTCGCTTCCCCGAAGACCGCCAGCGGCGCGAGCTCGTGGGCGGGCAGCTGTTCGTGAGCCCGGCGCCACGGCCCCGCCATCAGGACGCGGTGCTCGAGCTCGCCCACCGCCTGCGCGCTCACGTCGACGCGCACGGCGGTAAGGTCTACGTGGCCCCGCTCGACGTCTTCTTCGCCGAGGACACCGTCGTCGAGCCCGACGTGGTCTACCTCGCGCCGGAGCACCTGGGGCAGATCGAGGAGCGGTTCGTCCGCGGCGCCCCCGACCTCGTGGCCGAGGTGTGCTCCCCCGCCACCCGCCACGTCGACCTCGTCGTCAAGAAGGCCCTCTACGAGCGCGCGGGCGTGTCCGCATACTGGGTCGTCGATCTCGATGCGGAGCGGGTCGAGGTCTACCGGCTCGGCGACGACGGGTATGGCCACCCCCGGATCCTCGAGCGCGGCGACACGCTCACGGCGCCGCTGCTGCCGGGCCTCGGCCTCGCCGTCGACGCTCTGCTCGGCCCGCCCGACGCCGCTACTGGCGGGTGAGGCGCCGGGCGAGCGCGCCGAGGTCGCGG
>SKPY01000521.1 GCA_007119305.1 Nitriliruptorales bacterium | reverse complement strand
GGCGTGCGGCTGGACGGCAAGACAGCCCTGGTGACCGGGGGCGCGTCGGGCATCGGGCGGGCCGCGGCAGCGCGGCTCGCGGCTGCCGGGGCACGCGTGGTCATCGCGGACCTCGACGCAGCGGGTGGGCAGGCAGCCGCACGCGACGTGGGCGGCCGGTTCGCCGCGCTAGACGTCGGCGACCCCGCCGCGTGGCGCGCCACGCTCGACGCAGTGAGGGCCGCGGACGGGCGCCTGGACGTCGCGCTGCTGAACGCCGGGGTGGCCACGGGCGTCGACGACGTCACCGCGCTCGATGACGCCACCTACCGGCGGACGCTGCGGGTCAACCTCGACGGCGTGGTGTTCGGCGTCCGCGCGCTGGTGCCCGCGATGCGCGACGGGGGCGCGATCGTGGCCACCGCCTCGCTGGGCGGCCTCACCCCCATGCCGGAAGACCCGCTGTACAGCGCGACCAAGCACGCGGTGGTCGCGTTCATCCGCTCGGTCGCACCGTCGCTCGAGGCACGCGCGATCACGGCGAACGCGGTGTGCCCGGGCTACGCGGACACCGGGCTCGTCACCGAGGAGGTGCGTGCTCGGATGCGCGGGTTGGATGTGCCGCTGCTGTCCGCGGACGAGGTCGCGGCGGCGATCATGGCGATCCTCGCCGAGGGACGCAGCGGGCAGGCGTGGTTCGTGCAGCCTGGGCGCGAGCCCGCGGCCTACGGCTTCCGCGGCGTGCCCGGCCCCCGTCAGGTGGCGCGATGAGCACAGACCGCCCCGTGCTCGTGACCGGAGCAAACTCGGGGGTGGGACTCGCGACGGTCATCGCGCTCGCCCACGCGGGCTTCCGCGCGGTCGGCAGCGTGCGCTCGGAGGCGAAGGCGGCCACGGTGCAGGCCGAGGCTGCCCGTGCGGGCGCCGAGATCGAGACCGTCCTCCTCGACGTCACCGACGCCGAGCGCTGCGCAGCGGTGGTCGGCGAGCTCGCGCCGCTCTACGGCATCGTGAACAACGCCGGCTACGGCGGGGTCGGCGCGATCGAGGACGTCTCCGACGACGAGGTGCGGCAGCGCTTCGAGACCATGACCATCGCGCCGCTGCGCCTGGCCCGTCTGGCACTGCCGGGCATGCGTGCCAGCGGCAGCGGCCGCATCGTGAACGTGTCGTCGGTCTACGGACGCGCGACGACGGCGCTGGCGGGCTGGTATCAGGCGGCCAAGCACGCGCTCGAAGCCGCCAGCGACGCGCTGCGGATCGAGGTCGCGGCCGACGGCGTGCACGTGACGCTCATCGAACCGGGCGGCATCCGCACGGAGATCTGGGCGGACCTCGAAGCCGACGTCCAGCGGCGGTCGGAGTCACGCTACACGACCGCGTACGAGCGCTCGCGCGATCTGATTCGCCTGTGGCAGCGGATGATGATCGACCCCGACGCGGCCGCGCGGACCATCACGCGGGCGCTCGAGGCCAAGACGCCGCGACCGCGCTACGTCGTCGGGCTCGATGCGCAGGCGTTCACGCTGCTGTCCCGCGCCGCGCCGACCTGGATCAGCGACCGGGTGAACAGGTTCCTGCTCGACCTCTAGCCACGCAGGGTCACATGCGCGGGTCGCGGCCCAGAAGCCCGAGCAGCTTGTCAAGGTCCGAGGCGTCATCGGGGACCGGAACCTCCGGCCCGAACAGCCCCACCTCGCGGGCCGCGTCGATCTCCGCGCGCGCATCGAGCGCCCGTTCGTAGACACGTCGGCACGCCGCAGCGTCGACCGTGCGGTCCTGGCCGCTGGCCACCGCCAGGTCCCAGGTGTGCACGACCGCGTCAGTGAGCATCTGGGTGAGGTAGTGCTCGGCCGGCACCAGGCCCTGGCTCGTGTGAATCTGTTCGGCGTGCTCACCGCGGAACGTCGCCACCGAGGCCTCGATCGCAGCGTCCGTCGTGGCCACCGGATCAGCACCGAGCACGTCGCCGTCGAAACGGTCGCCGACCGCCTCGAGCGTGGCGCCGCGGCCCAGCTCCACCGACCACAGCAGCTCCGAGACCACGTGCGCGACGAGGTCCGGGACGTCCCAGTCGGAGCAGGGCGTCGGCGCCGCCCACTGGTCCGCCTCGAGCCCGTGCACCCGCGCGCTGAAGTCCTGCAGCGCGTTGGCGCGCAGCTCGTTGGTCTCCATGACAGCCCCTCTCGACGCCTGCCTGACATGGGAGGCTACACGAGGCGTCGACGTGGGTAAGAGCTCAGGCGGCAACGGGCCCGCGGCGTCGACCGCTGGCCGATGCAGGCGTGTCAAGGAGGTGAGTGAACGGTCCCCGAAGAGGCCCGCCCGCGGCGCATCGCCAGCGGCAGCGGCAACGGCGCGACGGGGATCTCCGCCGCCGCCCAGTGACCGGACACCGGCCCGATCCGGCGGCCCCGCTGCCGCCTGACACCTGTCCTGACCGGCGCCCGCCGGGACAGCGGTGAGGCTGGGATCCGGGACTGCCCGCACCCTGGGCTGCGTGACCCACACCGCCAGCCGCGCCCGCGCCGATCCGCGCAGCGGCTACCCGAACACGTAGCATGCAGGGCATGGCGAAGGAACGAGGAGCGAAGCTCAAGCAGCGCCTCAGCGCGATGCGGATCGCCTTCGCGCGGACGCGCGAGGTCGATCCCAAGCTCGTCCCGCTCATGGCGGGTTTCGGGGTCGGGGTGATGCTGCTCGTCGGCGCCCTCATCACGTTCGCCATCCACTGGTCCGCAGGCGTGCTCTTCGGCGTGCTGTTCGGTGCCCTGGCCGCAGCCACGGTCTTCGGCCGCCGCGTGCAGAAGGCGCAGTACACGATGATGGAGGGCCATCCCGGTGCAGCCGCCGCGGTGCTCCAGTCGATGCGCGGGCCGTGGCACGTCACCCCAGCGGTGGCGTTCACCCGCAAGCAGGACTTCGTCCACCGCGTGGTGGGCCGCCCGGGAGTCATCGTGGTCGGGGAGGGCTCGCGGGCGCGGGTCGCGAGCCTGCTCAAGCAGGAGAAGCGGCGGGTGGCGCGGGCGGCTGGTGAGGACGTGCCCGTGCATGAGGTCAGCGTGGGTCAGGGCGAGGGGCAGGTGCCCCTGCCCAAGCTCCAGTCACACGTGATGAAGCTGCCCCGCAAGCTCAAACGGCAGGCCGCAGCGGATCTCGAGACGAGGCTCGCAGCCCTGCAGGACCAGAACCTGCCGATCCCCAAGGGCCCGATCCCGTTCTCGAAGCGGCAGCGCTGAGGTCGGGTCGCTGCGCTCGGCCCACCGTAGGGAGCCCACTGCGGTCCCCTGTCAGCGCGAGCAGGCGCTCCGCCATGACCCGGGTTACGCTCACCCGTGCACGCTCGAACGGGAGGGCTCGCGCGTGACGGCATGGCACCCGGGCGACTGCGACGTGGCAGGGCTGCGCCTGCACTACGTCCGCAGCGGCGGTGCGAAGCCACCGCTCATCTGCGCACATGGGGTGGGTGACGACGGGTGCTGCTGGACGGCCGTGGCCGAGGCGTTCGCGCCCGGCTACGACGTCATCCTTGTGGACGCGCGCGGGCATGGCCGCTCCTCGGAGCCCGCGGACGGCTACGACGCGGCCGCTCAGGCCGATGACCTGCGCGGCCTCAGCGCCGCGCTCGAGCTCGACTCGCCTGTGCTGGTGGGCCACTCGATGGGCGCGCTGACGGTGCTGGCGCTGGCTGCTACCACGCCGGAGCTGCCACGAGCGCTCGTGCTCGAGGATCCGCCGCCGTGGTGGATGCCACGTGACCCGAAAGCCGACGGCGAGACCCGAGCGCAGATGCGGGCGGACATGGCAGCGATGAAGCGCAAGACACACCGACAGCTGGTCGCGGAGCAGCGCCGCGTCGCCCCGCACTGGCCGGCGGCGGAGATCATCCGGTGGGCCGAGGCCAAGCAGCGGATGAGCCCACGGGTGACCGAGATCTTCGACGCGCCCGGAGGGAGTGCGGTCGAGTGGTCTCGGGAGCTGCCGAGGGTGCGCTGCCCGGTCCTGCTGGTCACCGGCGATCCCGGGCGCGGCGCGCTCGCAACGCCGGAGGCGATCGCGGAGCTCGGACGACTCGTCCCGACGCTGGAGTCGGTCTCCCTGCCTGAGGCGGGCCACAGCGTGCGGCATGACCAGCGCGCGCGGTATCTCGACGCTGTCCAGGCGTTCCTCGCCGCGTTGCCCTAGCCGTCTGCTGACCTGGAACTTGCGCAGACGACCCGGGCGGGCAGGCGCAGCGGCCCTACCCGTGGCCGTGCGCGGAGGGCTGCGACGACACCTTCCCGTCGTCGTGGCTGGCCCGGCGGCGGCTCGTGACGAGCAACCAGGCTCCGACGGCGACCGCCACGGCCGGCGCGACCCAGCGGGGGTCCACCCAGCCGAGCGGCACCTCGGACAGGGCAAGCGTCGCCCCGCCGAGGACGACGAACGCAGCACCGAACAGCAGGGAGAGGGCGTCGAGCGGGTGGCGTGTCATGGGTGGATCCTCTGCTCAGGTTGGGTAGCGCGGACCACGCGCACGCGGCCGAAGCCCGTGCGGGCGTCGATGTCGAGGGTGGGGGCGCGGGCGGACACCTCGTCGTCCAGGGCGCGGCGGACGTTGAGGCCACCGACCGTGATGTCGAGGAGCTCGACCTCCCCAGCCGTGGTCTGCCCATGCAACCGCAGGTTCGCGTCATCGGGCACCACCACCAGGAGGTCTCCGAACGTCACGCTGGCGCGCACCTCGTGGTCGCGGTCGGGGTCGAGCTCGGTGAGGTCGATCTCCAGCTCACCCGCGAACAGCGTGAGGGGCTCCGCGATCTGCGCGCTCGTCTGTGGCCGGTAGAAGCGCTCGCCGACTTCGAAGCCATGCGTATTCAGGGCGCCGAACACGCTGGTGATGACGAGGGCGGGGATGAGCAGCAGCCCGACGGCGATGAGGCCGCGTGCACGCCCCCACACCGACCCGACGAGCAGGGCGGCACCGGTCACGACGAGCGCGAGCGCGACGTAGTGGTAGGCAGCGAGATCGAGCACGCCGACGTTGTCGAGCAGCGCGGCGACGCCGAGCACGAGGAGGGCCACCCCGGCCGCGAGCCGCCCGAGGATGGACGGTGGCGCCTGTGGCTTCGGCGGGGACGGCGGCGGCTGGTACGCCGGAGGGGCCGGCGGCGGTGGGCCGGACCCGCCGGGC
>SKPY01000328.1 GCA_007119305.1 Nitriliruptorales bacterium | reverse complement strand
TCCACGACCGCGCCGGCCACGACGTACACCGCCCCCCACCCCCCGGGGCCGGGATTGGGATCCGCCGCCCCGTCGGTGAAGACCCCGTCGTCGGGTCCGCCGTGGTGGCGCTGTAGAACCTCTTCCAGGGTCAGGTCCTCCTCGACACGGCGCGCAGCCCCCGCGCTGGACCGCCCCGTGTGCCGAGCGTGACACGCCCGGCAGCGTTTGGGCGCCCAACCCGGGTACTGCTCACGCACGGCCGCTGACAACGCGAACGTCGTGCCGCAATCCACGCACACGTGCTCGGTCACGCCACCACCGTCCCGGGCTCAGCCGAGCAGGTCACGGGCGATCACCACCCGTTGGATCTGGTTCGTGCCCTCGAAGATCTGCATGACCTTGGCCTCCCGCAGCAGCCGCTCCACGGGGTAGTCCTCCGTGTAGCCGTAGCCGCCGAGGACCTGCACGGCATCCGTGGTGGCCTGCATGGCCGCATCGGTGGCGAGCAGCTTCGCCATGGACGCCAGCCGCCGGTGGGGTTCGGCGGCGTCGCGACGGGCAGCGGCCTCGCGGTACAGGGCACGCGCTGCAGCGACGCTCGTGGCCATGTCCGCGAGCATGAACTGGATGCCCTGGAAGTCGCCGATCCGCTGGCCGAACTGCTCGCGCTCGCGCGCGTACGCCGTCGCGTGGTCGCACGCGGCCTGGGCCAGGCCGACGGCACACGCGGCGATGCCGAGCCGGCCCCCGTCGAGGGCCGCCAGCGCGATCGGGAAGCCCTCGCCCTCCGCGCCCAGCCGGTGCGCCGCGGGTACGCGCGCCCCGTCCAGCAGCAGCTGTGCGGTCGGCGATGCGCGCAGGCCCATCTTGCGTTCGGGCGGCGCCACCTCGAGCCCGGGGGTGGACGCCTCCACGCAGAACGCGCTCACCCCCCGGGTCTTGGCAGGGTCGGTGCGCGCGAACACGACGTAGACGTCCGCGTGTCCGGCGTGCGTGACCCAGGCCTTCGTGCCCGTGAGCACGTACGCGTC
Source organism: Nitriliruptorales bacterium (assembly GCA_007119305.1). Lineage (GTDB taxonomy): Bacteria > Actinomycetota > Nitriliruptoria > Euzebyales > Egibacteraceae > SKPY01. The sequence goes on along the minus strand of SKPY01000328.1, from coordinate 15,870 downwards.
ACCGTCCTGCTCGGCGCGCGTCGACAGGGCGGCCGCGTCCGAGCCGCTGTGCGGTTCGGACAGGCAGTAGGCCGCGAGCCACCGGCCGGCGGTCAGCTCGGGCAGCACCCGCGCGCGCAGCTGCGGGCGCGCGTACGCGGCCACCGCCCACGTCGCCAGGGCGTGCACCGACAGGGTGAGCGCCACGACCGCGTGGCACCGCGCCACCTCCTCGAGCACCTGCAGGTACACCCCGTAGGGCTGGCCGCCGCCACCGTCCTCCTCGGCGAAGGGAAGCCCGGCGAGATCCAGCGCCGCGAGCTGGTCGAACAGGTCTTTAGGGAAGGCGCTCGCCTGGTCGTCGGGCGCGGCGCGCGGCGCGAGCTCCGCAGCGGCGACCGCACGCACGAGCTCGATGAGCTGGCGCTGCTCGGGGGCGAGCGCGCCGTCCGTGCCGCTCACACGACCACCGGAGCCCTGTCAAGCGTGTTCAACCGCTCGTACCCGTCCTCGGTCACGACGACGATGTCCTCGATCCGCATCCCGAACCGACCCGGCAGGTAGACCCCGGGCTCGATCGAGAAGGTCATGCCGACCGCCAACGGAAGGTCGTTGCCGGCGACGATGTAGGGCTCCTCGTGCTCCTCAAGCCCGATGCCGTGGCCGGTCCGGTGGATGAACGCCTCGCCGTAACCCGCCTCGGCGAGCAGGTCGCGAGCGGCGGCGTCAACAGCCTCGGCAGCAACCCCGGGACGCACGGCTGCGCAGGCGGCGGCCTGCGCTCGCTCGAGGGCGGTGTGCGCCGCGTCGAACCCGCCCGGTGCGGCGCCGACGACGTACGTGCGGGTGCAGTCGGAGCAGTAGCCGTCGAGCGTGCCCCCGATGTCGATCACCACCGGGTCACCGCGTTCGAGGCGGCGCGGCCCGGTCTCGTGGTGGGGGCTCGCCCCGTTCGGGCCCGAGCCGACGATGACGAAGTTCACGCTTTCGTGTCCCTCGTCGAGGATGGCGTCGGCAATGTCGCGGCCCACCTCCGCCTCGGCGCGACCGGGGCGCAGAAGGTCAGGGATGCGCTCGTGCACCCGGTCGATGGCGGCGCCTGCGCGGCGCAGGGCGGCGATCTCGCGAGCGGTCTTGCGCATCCGCAGCTCGCGGGTGATGTGCGACGCGCGCAACCAGCGTGCGTCCGGCAGCGCAGCTTGCAGCGCGAGCAGGAACGTGGCCCACAGGCGGTCTCCCACGGCGAGGCGCGGGCTGGCCCTCACCCCGCGCAGGGCGTCCGTGACCGCAGCGTAGGGATCGTCGGTCTCGCCCACGTCCACGAGCGTCACCTCGTCTGGCAGGCCCGCCGCTTCCGCCCGGGCGCGCTCCAGGGTCGGCACGATGAGCGTGTGCGGCCCCTCGGCGCGCACGACGAGCAGGGTGAGCCGCTCGAGCGGCAGCGCGTGATACCCCGTCAGATAGCGCAGATCGGCTCCCGGTCCGACGAGCAGCGCATCTACGTCGCGGGCGCGCATGCCGGCACGCGCACGGTGCAGCGTCGATTGCTCCATGGTCACGATCATAACGACGCCCCCCGTGGCGGCGGTCAGATCTTCAGCTGCAGGGCGCGCTGCAGGAGCGAGAACGTCGCCGGGGTGTTGCCGAGCACCTCGCCGTCGGCTTCCACCGGCAGGGCCACGGGGCCGTCGACCTGCACGATGGGGCTCTGGTACTCCGAGATCTGCGGATGCGGCACGTGCTCGCCTTTGTAGAGCTTCTGGGTGAGCAGGAAGACTTGGCTGCGCTGGCCGAAGAACAGCTGGACGTTGAACTTGCCGTCGTCGGGCAGGGCGCGGGGGGCGACCTTCATGCCGCCGCCGAAGAACTGCGCGTTCGCCACGACGAGGTTGACCAGGGGGCGGGTCTGCGTCGTGTGGCCGAGCGTGACCGTGGTCTCGGGACGGGTCATCCGCCGGATCGCGCCCCAGGCGCCGAACAGGTAGCGGGAGCGCCCGAACCAGCGGGGCAGGCGGTGCGCGAGCTTGACCGCCTCCGCACCGTAGCCTACCTCGGCGATGTTGACGAACAGCCGCTCGCAGGGGCGGCCGCCGGCATCGTGGTAGGTCGCGCGGCCGACGTCGATCGGCATGACGGCGTCGGTGGCGAAGTGGCGGGCGAGCACCTGCGGGGACCGGCTGAGCCCGAAGGTCCGCACGAAGTCGCACCCGGAGCCGCTGGAGGCCACCGCCAGCACCGCGTCGGGCGCGATGGGCTCGTCGCCGTCGAACATCCCGTTGACGACCTCCTGGACGGTCCCGTCGCCGCCGACGGCCACGAGGTAGCGGCAGCCGCCCTGGAGCGCCTCCCGCGCGGCCGTTGTGGCCTCGCCGGGGCCCCGCGTCTCGACCACCTTGTGGTCGAGGCCGCGCCCGGCGAGCGCCTCACGCAGGTCCGGCAGATTGCGCGCAACGGCGCCGCGTCCGGCATGCGGGTTGACGATCAGGCAGAGGGTGCCGAGCGGGTGCGCCATGATCCGAGCATGCTACCGGCCGGTAGCGCTGCAGGGAGAACCTGCCGGCCCGCCGTGCGGGCTCACACCCCGGAGTAGGCGACCACCCCGCGCACGAGCGACCGCTGCGCCGCGTGCGCGGCGGCGTCGATGCCCATCGGCGCGGCGGCGTCGCGCAGCTGGCGCAGCAGGTCCGCCACCTGCTTGACGCTGCGCACGAAGTCGCCAGGCGTCAGCTCCGTGCCGGCGAGCGCATGGTCGAGGTCTACGCCCGAGCCCCAGCGCCACACGACGTCGCAGAACCCCGCGTCGGGCGGGCGGGTCGGGGTGACCTTGGCGGCCTCCTCGAGTCCGGACAGGATCCCGTGCACCTCGGCGATGCCGTCGGCGACGTCGGCGACCCGACGGTTCGGGAACACCGGCGGTGGGGGGTCCTTCATCCGCGTCTCGTGCACGAACAGACTCGCCACGGCGGCAAGATCCGGCCCTTCGAGGCCGTCGAGCAGCCCGCGCCGCAGGCATTCGACGAGCAGCAGGTCGGTCTCCGCGTACAGGCCCGCGAGCACGAGCCCGAGCGGCGTGGGGTCGGGATCGTCACCCGCCGTCAGATATCCGAGGTCGGTCAGCAGCTCGATGATGCGGTCCAGCTGCCGGACGAGCGAGCCCGTGCGGCGTCGCACGCGTCGCTCCAGCTTCTCGGTCTCGGCGACGAGGTCGTCGTAGCGGTGCGCCCACACCTCGAGCTCGGACAGGGCGGGGTCGGCGTGCACCGGGTGCGTCCGGATGCTCGCCCGCAGCTCGTCGATGCGCGCCTGGATGTCCTCGTCGTGCGGGACCCGCTCGCGGCGCTTGCTCGCGGGAGGAAGGTCGATGCCGCGCACCTGGGCGGCGACCTGCTTGCGCCACGTGGACTGCCGCGGCCCCCCGCGGGACGGCAGACGGACCCTGCCGACCCGCACGGGCGGCGCGTCGAACTCACGGGGCCCCAGGCGGATCAGCTTGCGGTCCTCGGTGACCGCGCTGGCGAGCGGAGCGCCGTCCCGGGCGGTGTTGCGCGCGACGATCGCCACGCGATCGGCCCGTCCCTTGCCGCGCGGAACCGCCACCACGTCGCCCTCGCGCAGCTCACCGAGCGCCCGGTGGACGGCATCGCTCCGGCGGCGGCGGCGCTCGGCCGCGCTCTCCGATTCGAGCCGGGACAGCTCCCGGCGCAGCGCCCAGTACTCCGCGAAGTCGCCCTGCTCGGAGACGAGGTTGGCGCCGTAGCCTTCGAGCGCCGTGCGGTTGCGGGCGATGCGCTCCTCGTCGTCGCTCACGGTCGCGTCGGCCTGGAACTGGGCGAAGGAGCGCGCGAGCAGACGCTCCGCGCCGAGCCGGTCGTGGCGGCGCAGCAGGTTCACCGCCATGTTGTAGGAGGGGGCGAAGCGGGAGCGCAGCGGCTCGACGCGGCGCCCGACGAGCGAGGCGACCGTGGGGAAGTCGATGTCGCGCTGGTAGGACACGACCGCGTGGCCCAACGTGTCGATGCCCCGCCGGCCGGCGCGGCCGGTGAGCTGCGTGAACTGCCCCGGGGTGAGCAGCGCGTGCCGCTGGCCGTCCCACTTCTCGAGCCGCTCGATCACCACCGTGCGTGCCGGCATGTTGATGCCGAGCGCGAGCGTCTCGGTCGCGAAGCAGACCTTCACGAGCCCCGCGACGAAGAGCTCCTCGACCGTCTCCTTGAACAGCGGGACCATGCCCGCATGGTGCGCGGCCACGCCCTGCGCGAGCGCCTGCGCCCAGGGGCCGTACTCGAGCACCTCGAGGGCGTCCGGTTCGAGGTCGGCAACCCTTGCGTCCACGATCTGGCGGATGCGCCGCCGCTCCTGAGCGCTGGTGAGCACGATGCCGTCGCTCATGAGGTGGCCGACCGCCTGGTCGCATCCCGCCCGGGAGAACAGGAAGTAGATGGCAGGCAGCCACCTGCGGCGGGCTAGCTCCTCGACCAGCTCGCTGCGGCGCGGCGGCCGGAGCCGCACCCCGGTTTGGTGCCGGTGCCCCTTGCGCGACGGGCGTCCCCCGCCCCCCGCCCGGCGTTCCAACATGACCACCTCGGGGTTAGGCACCCCGCTGCGGGCCTGCTTCGCGGCGCGTGCCCGGCGGTGATCCTTCTTGCCGGTCGTGCCGCCGCCGGACTTGAAGACCGGCAGCAGCTTGTCGCCGACCGCGTAGTGGTGCTCGAGCGGGACGGGCCGCTCGTCGGTGATCACCACGTCGCATGACGCGCGCACCTGGCTGATCCAGGCGCCGAACTCCTCCGCGTTCGACACCGTGGCCGACAGGCAGGCAACCTGCACGTCGGCGGCGAGCTGCACGATGACCTCTTCCCACACGGCTCCGCGCTCGCGATCGCCGAGGTAGTGCACCTCGTCGAGGACCACCGACTCCAGTCCGCGCAGCGTCGGTGAGTCCTCGTAGAGCATGTTGCGCAGCACCTCGGTGGTCATGACCACGATGGGCGCCTCGCCGTTGACGACGTTGTCGCCGGTGAGCAGCCCCACGTTCACCGCGCCGTGGCGCGCCGTGAGGTCGTGGAACTTCTGGTTCGACAGCGCCTTGATCGGGGTCGTGTAGAAGCACTTGCGCGCCCGCTGGAGCGCCCGCCAGACCGCGAACTCCCCCACCACGGTCTTGCCGGCCCCGGTCGGGGCGGCCACGAGCACGGACCGTCCAGCAGCCAGCGCCGCGATGCTGCTGCGCTGGAAGTCGTCGACTGGGAAGTCGTAGCCGCCGAGGAACCCCTCGAGAACGTCTTCCTGCGCTGTGGAGCGTGGGGTCACGAAGCCCTCGCGGCACGCCGCCGCCGACGTTCCATGAAGCGCGCGAACAGGATGGACAGCTCGTAGAAGGCAACGAGTGGGCCGGCCATGAGCGTCATCGTGACAGGGTCGGTCGTCGGGGTGATGATCGCCGACGCGGCGAACATCGCGAAGATCGCGTGGCGCCGGTACTTGCGCAGCCCCTCGGATCCGACGACGCCCATGAGGATGAGGGTGAACAGGATCAGCGGCATCTCGAAGGCGACGCCGAAGCCCACGATCATGTGGATCATGAACCCGAGGTACTCGTTCGCGCCGAGCACAGAGTCGACGCCGGGACCGGCGAAGTCGAGCAAGATCGCCAGCGCCCGCGGCAGGATGTAGTAGCTGAACGCCGCGCCGCCCATGAACAGCACCACGCTCACGGCCATGAACGGGATCGCGTAGCGCCGCTCGATCGGCCGCAGGCCCGGCGTGACGAAGCGCCACACCTGGTAGGCGATCACCGGACCGGCGATGACGACCGCCGCCAGGGCCGCCACCTTCAGCACGAGGAAGAACGAGCCCAAGACGTCGAACACGACCAGGCTGCAGCCTTCGCCGCTGATCGCGCGGGTGCCGGCCCGGATGTCGGGCGGCAGCTGGCAGTACGGACGGGTGAGCAGCTCGAGCAGGGGACGGTGCAGCACGAACCCGACGATCATGCCGACCACGAGCGCGGCGAGGCTCTTGAACAGGCGGGTGCGGAACTCGGCGAGATGCTCGAAGAGCGTCATCTCCTCGCCGCGGTAGGTGCGAGGATCATCCTGCGGTGGTTGGCGCTCAGTCGCGGTCATCGCGCACCATCAACCCGTCTGTGCTGCCGGGCACGGTAGCCGCGCGGGCGACGATCAGGTCTGGTCGGGCGACGTGGGGCTGGACTCGTCGGCGACAGCGTCGTCGGCAGCGTCGTCGTCGGCTTCGGCGTCTTCCACACCCCGCTTGAAGTTCTTGATGCTCCGCCCCACCGAGCTCCCGAGCTCAGGGAGCTTCTTCGCCCCGAACAGGAGCACGAAGATGAGCAGGATGATCAACCACTCCGACCCACCCGGCAGGGTGACGGCAAGGGTCTGCATAGGATCAGCTCCCGTCTGCGGGGGCGCGTGTGCTCTTTGCAGTGTACCCCGCGTGCGGCTTGTCGGTGCCGTCAGCCAGACGCCGTTGCAGCGCCTCCGCCTCCAGCGCGAGGACCGCGCTCTCCTCGCTCAGCTCTGTGGTGAGCTCGCGCACCTGCGCCATGGTGGCGTCGACCGCCTGCGTGAGCGCCTGGACCTGACGGCGCAGCACGACGATCCCGACGACCACCATGCCGATGGCCATGACGGCGAGCGCCAGCGCGAGCACCACGAACACCGCCACCGCTGCACCGCCCCCTCTCCGTCCTGACGTCGGTCGGCCCCAAGCGTGGCGGCGGCGCGGCCCGAATGCAAGAGCGGCCGCTGAGGCCGGCGACCGGGGAGGCGGCCGCCGGCCCCGGGGTGGGCCGCGGGGGCTACCCGCAGCCTGTGGAACGCGTGCCTGACCCGGCTGCGCGGCCGCTCAGACGGAAGGACCGACGGTGTCGAGCAGGTGGTCGAACCATCCGTCCGTCGCGAGCAGCGTGTGGAAGTCGAGGAGGTCGTCGTGGCTGATGCGGGGGCCGTCGGTGCGGATCGACGGTCTCACCTTCACGACGCGGTGCGCCTCGACCCCGCCCGACAGCAGCAGGCGCACGATCCGCTGATCGGCCGGTTTGCGCACTCGGTCCGTGCACTCCGGGCAGGTGAACGCGTAGAAGGACGCGTCATCCTGCTGCGCGCCGTCGTCGATCCGCAGCTCGATGTCCTCAGGGGTCAGTCCGACCTCCCCGCAGGTCGGGCACGTGGCGCGGATCGTCGTCATCGCTCTCAGGCCTCCTCCCACACGACTCCGGGTGGGTCACCAATCCTTTCGACCGCCTCCGCACCCGCCTTAACTGTTGGACTCCCCCCGCAGGGGGAAACCGCCCGCAGGGAGGACGCGCCATGGTCACAAGGGGCTATCCGGCATAGTCCGCGGGCAGGGCGCAGCCCCTGGCCCCCCGGGCTCGTCCGCGGCTGCCCTATGGCGCGTGGAGCTCGCGGGTCGCGCGCGCGAGCTCGGCTGCACGCTGCGCCAGCTCCTCAGGCCCCACGACGCGTGCCTGCCCGGCGAGGCTCACCACCAGGCGCGCCGCCCAGTCCAGCGTCGCGGCGCGGAACACGACCTCGAGGTGCGTGTCGTGCTCACGGACCTGATCGGTGACCAGCCACTCCGCCACCCACCGCGCCTGCGGCGCGAGCGCGAGCGTCACCTCCGGATCCCCCGGCTTCGCCCGGTACACCGGCGGAGCCGGCGCGTGCTCGGCACGGGGCGCGGGTTCTGCGAGCACCTCGAGGTCGCGGACCCGGTCGAGGCGGAAGTCCCGTGGCCCGTCCGCGAGCCGGCACCAGCCCTGGAGGTACCACGCGCCCCCGTGCGCCGTGATCGTCCAGGGCTCGACGTCGCGCTCGGTGAGCTCGGCCTTCGACTCGGAGCGGTAGGCCAGGTGCACGACCCGGCCGCGGTCCAGCGCCTCGCGGACGGCCGGGAGGTGCTCGGCCCCCGGCGCCTTGAGCTCCACCGTGAGGCCCGCGGCCGCGTCGGCGCCGAGCAGGCGCTCGAGCTTGTCCGCCGCTCTGGCGAGCGGGCCGGCCTCCGGCAGCGCCTCCACGCCCGCGAGCGCGCGCGCGGCCAGGAGCAGGGTCACCGCCTCCTTGACGGACAGGGCGAGGGGCCGCGCGAAGAAGTCGGCCATACGCACGGTGACCCGGTCGCCGAAGACCGTCACCTCGACGAGGTCCCCGCCCCCGTAGCCGGGCAGTCCGCAGTAGCCGAGCGTGTCGAGGTCGCGCAGCACCTCCTCGGGCGAGCCCCCGAACCGCTCGGCGAGCTCGCTGACCGTCGCGCCGGGGTGCTCGAGCAGCCACGGCACCATGAGGAGCACCCGCTCGAGCCGTCGCAGCGTGGCGCTGCTCATGCCCCGTCCCCCGCGAGGGCACCGGCGGCTGTGCGCACCCGCGCCCGGAGCTCGGCCGGGGTGAGCACCTCCACGCCCGGCGCGAACGACAGGACCCAGCTGACGAAGCGCTCGGCGTCCACGACGGGCACGTCGTAGCACGTCCAGCCGTCCGCGCGGGCGCGTCCACCCCCCCGCGCAGCGCGGGCCACCAGCCACGCCACGTCGGGCGCGGCCGCCACCGCGGCCTCCTGTGGCTCCCCCGGCTGCGTCTCCGGCACGACGGCGTCCACACGCGCGGCATCGTCGGCGGGCTCGAACGCCCCCGGCCCCCCGGCGAAGGCCACCGTGCCCGCGATGCGGTCGAGGCGGAACGCCCGGCGGGCGGCCCGGTCGTGGTCGTCGCCCACGAGGTACCAGCGGCCCCGCCGGTGCACGAGCGCGTGCGGGTCCACCGTGCGACGTTCGGCCGCCTCGCCCGGCTTGCGGTAGGCGAAGCGGACCGGGATCCGGGCGACCTGGGCCTCGGCGAGCACCTCGAGGTGGGGTGCGCCGAGACCAACCCCGACCGCCGGCGGCGGCGTCCCGGCCAGCCGCTGTCCCGCGGCCACCTCGAGCTTGCGCAGCCCGCTTCCGGCGCGGTCGGCGAGGCCGGCGGCCTCCACAGCGACCGACAAGGCCGCGAGCTCATTCGCTGTGAACTCGATCCGCGGCAGGTCGTAGCGCTCCGGATCAATCCGGTAGCCGACCCGGTCACCCCAGGGGTCGAGGGCCTGCGTCTCGATCGGGACCCCCAGCGCCCGCAGGTCCGCCTTGTCACGCTCGAACATCCGCCGGAAGGCCTCGTAGTCGTCCTGGCCGTACCCGGCGACGCGCTCGCGGATGTCGGCGGTCGCGAGCGGCGTGCGGGTCTCCCGCAGCGCGATGACGAGGTTGATGAGCCGCTCGAGCCGATCCACACCCCGCACCCTACTGCGCGCCACCCCGGGAGCACGGCAGCCACGCACGTAGCGCCTACCCCTGCCGCGGCCGCGCAACCCGCATACTGTGGAAGGCGTCAACGATGGGGACACACCCGTAAGGTGGCGGCGCCTGCCACCACCCGGGGTTGAGCAGGCGAGACCGACTGGGATGAAGGCAACGGCACCCCCCGGGGACTGGGGCTACCGCGACGAGCGCGACTGGGGCTACGGCGACGAGCGCCCGGCACTGGGGTCGTGGTCGGCCTTCGCGGCTTGGACCGGCCGCTTCGCCGGCCTGGCGGCTGCGACCGTCGCGGGGCTGCTCGCACTGTCCCTGCTCGCCCAGGCCGTGGCGGCGGCGGCCTTCCACAACGTCACCCAGGCCGCCTCCTTCCACCTCGAGCTGCCGCCGATCTCGGAGTTCGGCGCTCTCGCCGAACGCTCGGTCGTCTACTCCTCCGAGGGCGTGCCCATCGCCGTGCTCCACGATGCGGTCAATCGTGAGGAGACGACCCTCGAGGCGCTCCCCGACCACGTCTGGCAGGCGGTGCTCACCGCCGAGGACCGCAAGTTCTTCGAGCACAGCGGCTACGACATCGAGGGCATCGGCCGGGCCGCCTTGACCAACCTGCAGGCCCGGGGCATCGCCCAGGGGGGCTCCACCATCACCCAGCAGCTCGCCAAGGTCGCGGTCGGCAGCGACCTGTCCTACGAGCGCAAGATCGAGGAGCTGCTCTACGCCATGGCCCTCGAGCAGCGCTACAGCAAGGAGGAGCTGCTCGAGCGCTATCTGAACGAGGTCTACTTCGGGGCCGGGGCGTACGGCATCGCCGCCGCCGCGGAGGAGTTCTTCGCGACCACCGCCGACCGCCTGCGGATCGAGCAGGCCGCCCTGCTCGCCGGGCTCATCCGCTCGCCGAGCCGTCTCGACCCTCGCCGCGACCCGGGGGCTGCGGAGATCCGCCGCAACAGCATCCTTGCGGGCATGGAGCGGGAGGGCTACCTCGACGCCGCCAGCGCCGAGGTCCTCAGGTCGCTGCCCCTCGGGGTCGTGCCACGCCGTGCTGAGGTGGTGCGCGAGCCCTATATCGTCGAGGCCGTCAAGCAGGAGTTCTTCCGCAACCCCGCGTTCGGGGAGACCCGTGCCGACCGCATCGAGCGGCTGTTCTCGGGCGGCCTGTCGGTCTACACGTCGATCGACCCGAACCTGCAGCGCATCGCCGAGACCTTGGTCCGCGCTCACTTCCCCGGCCGGGACGGGGTGACCGCGTCGATCGCGAGCGTGGATCCCCGCGACGGCCGGGTCCTCGCAGCGGCGTTCGGACGCGACTTCGACGCAGAGCAGTTCAATCTCGCGCTCCAGGGCCGGCGCCAGCCCGGCAGCGCGTTCAAGCCGTTCGTCATGGCCGCCGCGCTGGAGCAGGGCTTCCCGCTCGGCCTGACGCTCGAAGGGCGCAGCGGCACCGAGTTCCGGGCCGAGTACCTGACCGAGCCGTGGGCGGTCAGCAACTTCGGCAACGCGAGCTACGAGCGGCTGGCGATGGAGCCGGCCCTCGCCCGCAGCGTCAACACGGCGTTCGCACAGCTCATGATGATGGTCGGCCCGGAGCACGTGCTCGACCTCACCGACCGCCTCGGCATCGACCGTCGGGCGTACGGGGGTCAGGCGAACCCGAGCATCGCCCTCGGCGGTCTCGACATCGGCGCCACACCGATGGAGATGGCCTCCGCCTACGGCACGTTCGCCAACGCCGGCGTCCGCACCACCCCCCACGTCATCACGCACGTGGTCGACGACCGCGGCGAGGTGATCTACGAGGCGGACGGCAACCCCACGCAGGCGGTTGCCCCCGAGGTGAACGCAGCCATGGTCGAGGCGCTGAAGGGCGCGGTGCGCAGCGGCACCGGAACCGCTGCGCAGCTGTCGGGCTGGGAGGTCGGCGGCAAGACCGGCACGACGCAGGAGAACCGTGACGTCTGGTTCGTCGGGTTCACCCCCGTCATGTCGACCGCGGTGTGGATCGGCAACCCCGACGTGCGGGAGGACCTGCACGGCATGAGCAGCTCCCGCACCGCCGCACCCCTGTGGCGGGAGTACATGCTGCAGGCGCTCGCGCGGGTCGATCCGGTCCCCTACCCCGACGCCGACGTCGACTACACGGTCGTGCGCACCGGCGAGCAGGTCGACGTGCCCGATGTCCGGCGCCTGCACGAGATCGAGGCGGTGAGCGCCATCGTCGCTGCCCGCCTCGTCCCGGAGATCCGCCCGACGCCGAGCGGCGCGCCCCGCGGCACGGTGGTCTGGCAAAGCCCCAACGTCGGCCAGTCGGCGTCGGTGGGCGATGTGGTCTACGTCGGGGTCTCCACGGGGGTGCCCCCGCCGCCGGACCCCCCGCCGCCGGCCAGCGCGGACCCCGCACCCGCCGAGGAGTCCGCCGAGGAGGGCGAGGCTGAACCCCAGCCCGAGCCGGAGCCCGAACCCGAACCCGAACCACCACCGGCGTCCGAGGGGGACGAGGGCGGGGAAGCCGGCTGAGGTCGGCCGCTACATCGAGGCGATGAGCTTGTCGACGCGCTCGTCGGTCGCGCGGAACGGGTCCTTGCAGAGCACCGTGCGCTGCGCCTGATCGTTGAGCTTCAGGTGGACCCAGTCCACCGTGAAGTCGCGCCGCTTGCGCTTGGCCTCCCTGATGAACTCCCCGCGCAGGCGGGCACGGGTGCTCTGGGGCGGCTGCTCGCGCGCCGCCTCGATCTCGGCGTCGGTGACGATCCGGTCCATGCGCCCGCGCCGCTCGAGCAGGTAGTACAGCCCACGGTCGCGGTTCACGTCGTGGTACTGCAGGTCGAGCATCGCGACCCGCGGATGCGCGAGCGGCAGGTCGTGCCGGCGTCGGAAGTCCTCGATGAGGTGGTACTTCGCGACCCAGTCGCACTCGCGGGTCAGCTTGAGGGGGTCGTCGGCGAGCGTCTGCAGGACCCGTCCCCACTCGGCCACGACGCGGTCGGTCTCCGGGTCGCTGTCGGTGCGCTCCACGAAGTTCGCCACGCGCTCGAAGTACTCCTGTTGGATCTCCAACGCGCTCATCTCGCGCCCCCCCGCGAGCTTCACCCGCCGCCGGCAGGTCATGTCGTGGCTGATCTCGCGGATCGCCCGGATGGGGTTGTCCAGCGTGAGGTCGCGCATCACCGTGCCGGCCTCGACCATGCGCAGCACGAGGTCGGCGGTGGCCACCTTGAGCCACACCGCGTACTCGCTCATGTTCGAGTCGCCCACGATCACGTGCAGGCGCCGGTAGCGCTCCGCGTCGGCGTGGGGTTCGTCGCGGCTGTTGATGATCGGCCGGCTGCGGGTGGTGGCGCTCGACAGGCCCTCCCAGATGTGCTCGGCACGCTGCGAGACCGAGTAGACGGCGCCCCGCGGCGTGGCGAGGACCTTGCCCGCCCCCGCGAAGATCTGGCGGGTCACGAGGAACGGGATGAGCGTGTCCGCGAGCTTCTGGAACTCCCCGAAGCGCGCGACGAGGTAGTTCTCGTGGCTGCCGTAGGAGTTGCCCGCCGAGTCCGTGTTGTTCTTGAACAGGAAGATCTGCCCGGCGATGCCCTCCTCGTGCAGGCGTTCCTCGGCCTGCACGACGAGACCCTCGAGGATCCGCTCGCCTGCCTTGTCGTGCGTCACGACGCTGCGCACGCTGTCGCACTCCGGGGTGGCGTACTCGGGGTGGCTGCCGACGTCGAGGTACAGGCGTGCGCCGTTCTCGAGGAACACGTTCGACGAGCGCCCCCACGACACGACACGCCGGAACAGGTACCGGGCCACCTCGTCGGGCGACAGGCGCCGCTGCCCCCGGAACGTGCAGGTGACGCCGTACTCGACCTCGATCCCGAAGATGCGGCGCTGCATGGGCTCATCCTGACGCTGTCTCGGCGCCCAGTGTAGGGTGCCGGCGGCAGAGCACATGCAGGCGAGCAGCGGGCCCCGCCACCTGCGGGCCTGGCTCAGTGCCCGGCCAGGGTCGCGGCGGTGTCGGCGTCGGGCCCCAGACCGAGGCGCACCTCCAGCTCGCCGCAGGACCACGCCAGCCAATCCCGATCGCCCTCGGCCAGCCCGTCTGCCACCGCGGTCGCGTTCGCCACCGTCTCGTACCACACGGGCGTGGCCGCGCACACGTCGTCGGCGTTGTCGGGGCTGTCGAAGCGCAGGGCCAGGGCGACCGCATCGTCGTCGCGAGCCTGCCAGTGCCTGACCGTGCCGCCCGCCCAGCCCTCCGCGAGCGTGGCCGCGTCGGGTCCCAGGGGGGTGAGCAGCTGCGCGAGGTCGAACTCGCCGAACGAGTAGGTGCTCGCCTCCTCCCACGCGCCTGCGGGCTCGGCGGTGATGGCCACCTCCTCGGGTCCCCGCCCGTCCAGGTAGCGCTCGGGGTGGAGGATCTCCGCGGACGACCGCGGCAGGCGCTCGAAGGCCGCGTCCACCGCCGGGAACCCGCCGGAGGCCACGAGCGCTTGGACGAACCGCCCGCCCTCCCGGTAGGGGAACAGGATCGCGTCGCGCACGTAGCGTGGCGCCCGATCCAGCGCGTCCGTGCCTCTGGCGCGCGCCTCCGCACGGGCCTCCTGCTGCTGCGCGCGCGTCAGGTGACGCAGCGCCCACAGCTCCTGCACCAGCGTCGCGTCCCCCTCCACGAGGGCGAGGGCGGCCAGGCGCTCGTCCGACTCGGCGTCGTCGAAGTCGAGCACCTCGCCGAGGTCCCAGCGCTGGTCCTGGAGCGCGTGGAGGACCTCGTGCGCGGCGGTGATCTGCTGGGACGGGGACAGTTCGACGTCGTCGGCGCCCACGTACAGGATCTGCTCGTCGCTGACGTACAGTCCGAGCACCTGCTCCGTGTAGAACCCTTCGATGACGGCGAGGAGATCCACGTCCGGTTCGATGAGCCGCAGGCTCACGAGCAGCCGCTCATCGGCGGCGATGTCGTCCGCGTCGATCTCCGCATAGGCGATCTCGGCGTAGCGGGCCCCCAGGGCCTCCCGGGGGACCACGCGGGCATCCAGCGGGTCGCGCACATCCAGGCCGCGCAGGGCCGCGACCTCCTCTGCGATCTGGTCGATACCCGCCGGTGGGGGGCCTTCCAGCGGCGTCGGCGTCGGGGTCGGCGACGGGGTCGGGGTAGGGCTGGGGCGGGCCGCAGCCACCGGCGACGCTGTGGGGGTCGGGCTGGGAGTGGACGCCGCCGGAGCGGACGGCGTGTCGTCAGGCGGCTCTGCCGGCCCGCGCACGAGCCACGCCAGACCCCCGCCGACGAGCAGGACCAGCGCTGCGAACGCCCCCGCGAGCCCGACCCGCCCCCGCGGGTGGCGCGGTCGCGCGGGTGGCGACGGCGCGCTCACACCTACCGCACCGGGCTCATCAGCGCGGGCACGTGGTCACCGCGGCGCGGGTCCGCGCACGCTCACGACGACGCCCCGGTCAGCTCGGCGATCCGCTCTCCCGACAGGCGGAAGAACTTGCGCCGCGCACGGGTGCGATCGAGGCCGGCGACCTCGAGCCGGGCAGGCTCCACCTGACCGGCGTCGGCGCCGGTCAGCGCCCGCTGCGCCCGGGTGACCGCCTCGTCCAGCGACAGCCCCTGCTCGAAGTCACGGGCGAAGGCCTCGCTGATCGCATCCGCCTTGCCGCCGATCACCACGAACCCCGACTCGTCGGTGATGAACCCGTCGTAGCGCACGTGGTAGAGCTCCACCGCGTCGGCGAGCACCTCGGCGACGAGCAGCTCGACCTCGAACGGCTTCGAGCTCTCGGTGAAGCCGGAGCCGAGGAACGTTGCGTACGCGTTGGCGAGGGACCGCGCGGTGACGTCCTCCCGGGCGTACTGGTAGCCCTTCACGTCGGCGATGCGGATCCCCGCCACCCGCAGCTGCTCGAACTCGTTGAAGCGTCCGACGGCGGCGAACGCGATCCGGTCGTAGATCTCGCTCACCTTGTGCAGCGTCGTGGAGGGGTTCTCGGTGACGAACACGACCCCGTCGGCGTAGGCCAGGCCGATCACGGACTTGCCCCGCGAGATGCCCTTCTGGGCGTACTCCGCCCGATCCTTCATGAGCTGCTCGGGCGACACGTACGGCAACATCGCCACGGTGACTGCTCCTTTGTCGGTTGGTGTGGCTAGGCCCGGCGACCGGCGATCGTCTGCTCGACCCGCTCGGCCACGTTCGCGTCGTCGAGCTCGCGGTAGCCCTCGGCGTCGATGACCGCGACGAGCGGATAGATGCCGCGCACCACGTCGGGTCCGCCCGTCGCCGCGTCCTCGTCGGCGGCGTCCCACAGCGCCTCGATGGCGATGCTGATCGCATCGTCGTAGGCGAGGTCCTCGCGGTAACGGGCCTTCAGCGAGCCGCGCGCGTCACGCCCGCCCGACCCGCCGCTGGCGAACCGCTTCTCCTCGTAGCGCCCCCCCGCCGCGTCGAACTCGTAGATCCGCGAGATCCCCGTGACCGGGTCGTAGCCGGCGAACAGCGGCACGACCACGAGCCCCTGCATCGCCATGGGCAGGTTCGCCCGCACCATCTGGGCGAGCTTGTTCGCCTTGCCGTCCAGGGACAGGGGGTTGCCCT